>JADZDJ010000278.1 GCA_020851115.1 Pirellulales bacterium | reverse complement strand
TTCCGGATCCTCAAGGGGCGAAACATGAATACGACGAGACCGTGGAGCTGCGCCGCCAACTGGCGCACAAGTATCATGTGATCTACCCTGAGGAGCCGGGAGGCTTTTGGCTGGCCCTTGAGGGATTATTGACGCTTTTCGGAGCGAACGCCGCCAAAGGAGCAGGTGCGGCTACAGCAGCCGGCGAGGCGGGCACCGCTGCGAAGGCGGGCGAAGCAGCAGGTTGTGCGGCAAAAGGTGCAAGTAGTGTCGCAGGCATGGTGGAACGGAATGGATTCCGTTTCTCGCAAAGCTATTACACGAGACTTTGGAATAGCGGACGGAAGGCACCGTCATTGATTGCTGGAGAAGTATTGGAAGGTGCCGCTGGCAAAGGAGTCCCGGATTTGGTGAAGCCGGGATTTTTCAGATATGAATATGGAGGATGGGAGCTAATCTACAATCCGACGACACGAGAGGTGTGGCACTTGCAGCCCGTTATGTAAAGGAGTGAACGTGACTAAATCCTCGGAACTTCTTCAACGCTTTGAGGCAGATTCTTCGCGTTGGCAGTTTCTGTCCAACGATGAACGCCATATTATGGATGGAGAGCTGGATGAGATGCTGAAGTCGATCGCTAGTTGCGATACTGCGGAATCGGCTGAACCATTGTTACAGGAATTGGGCTGCCTTCAGGAGGCTATGGCGACGTTGGCATTCAAACACGGTGTTGAGCTTTCGCACAGACAACGGGAGATTGTCCGTGAGTATGATCGGTTTGATGTTCAGGATGTTCGACGGCACGTATTTCAGAAAATCAAGAACGCTGAATTTCCTTGGTGTGTGGAATAGGCCTGGCAAAAAACCTCAGGAGTCGGCCCTACCACTCGCCCCTTGACACACACCTATACATGCGATAACATGGACAGGCCAGCACCATCGCTGGCGCGGCCTACCGTGCCGAACAACATGTTGTGGCCGACGATCCTTGACAATTCACTCCGCACGTCGCAACCCGCGGCCACCGCCCCGCCGTGTCGCAGTTCGCTCAGGGCTTATCGCTCGACGAATTCCCCATGCCCGCCCCGCGCTTTTGCATGATTTCGCCTATGGACGCCCGTACGATCCAAAAAACATCCAGTATTCAGCAGCCACCCCCTTATTTTCCATCGACCCTCGCCACGCCTCAAACCTCAAAAACACTCGTAATTTCCCGATCCATTTCGCTTCCGCCCGCCAATTATTTGCGCACCCCCCCGGAAATGAACCGGAAATGAATGCCGCGAAAATCTTCGCGGCGCTCGGGAAAAACCGCACTTCTCTCGTTCCTTCATTTCCACGAAAAAAATTTTTGTAAAAATCCAAGCATGCCAATGAGTTGTACAAGACCCAAGCACGTGCCGCCGAACGCATCATCCTCGATTGTGCAAAGATGACGAGGAACCCTGCTAGAACAGCGAAGCGCCGATCCAATTCGCGATGATCCAACTCTTGCTCCATCGACCCTGCCCCCGTCCTGCCTGCCGCACCGATGATTGCAACCAGCCACCCCAACTAAGAGCTACTTCGCCGAATGGTGTCTGCTATTCTGGCGTCTTCCAAGGCTGTATCGAGCAGAAAGTGTATTTTTTGTGACGCGAAATCGGTGCAATCTTCCGAAAATCCTCGATTTCTCGACGAAGTTGATGCGTAAGCTTCGGATAGCGTCTCGATTGACGATTTGGCTCGACGCACCATTTCGTTTGAATGTTGACAGCCCCTCGGACTCCTTGGATCCTTGGACAGGCTCTAGCAAAATTGCACGCGGGTAAGCAAGAATAATAGCTTGTGGGACATCGAGCGGCCGCAAGGGTGCGGCCTTGCTCGACTTCTCAATCCTGGCATTCACGATGAGACTCGATCGAACTATGACTTTTTCAAGAATTCGCACCATGTTCGTGGTTGCTTGCTCGTTCGTTGCCGCCTCCGCGCTCGCCGCGACGACCGGCGATTCCAAATCGGCAACCACTGCGGCCGGCGCGCCGCCGGTCAACGCCAAGGGTGCGCCGCTGAACTTCGATTTCGAATCCGGCACACTCGACGGTTGGAAAGTCGAAGGAGAGGCATTCGCCCGCCAACCAATTCTGGGAGACACCGTTTCCGCCCGCCGCAGCGACATGAAGAGCGGCCAACAAGGGCAGTATTGGATCGGCACCTACGAAATTGCCGGCGATCGGCCGGAAGGCACGCTCACATCCGAACGATTTGAAGTGCCCCATCGCTGGGTTTCGTTCCTCGTGGGAGGCGGCAGCGAAGACAATGACACGTTTGTCGAGATTGTCGCGGCCGACCGAGATACGGCAATCGCCCGTGTTGGCGGCCGCAACGATGAGGAACTCGAGCGCGTGGCGATCGATTTGAAGGACGATCAAGGTAAAAAGGTTTTTGTGCGAATTGTCGATCATGCTTCGGACGGTTGGGGACACATTAACTTTGACGATCTGCGATTTCATGCGGAAAAGCCCGCCGGCGTCCGTGTCGTCGCTAAAGGTGCGCGGCCGACGATGAAGCCCGACCAGTACCAGTACGACGGTCTTTCGCCGGAAGACGCCGCCAAGGCGATGACGGTTCCCGAAAACTTTCAAGTCACGCTGTTTGCGGGCGAGCCGGATATTCAGCAACCCGTCGCCATGTGCATCGACGACCGCGGCCGGTTGTGGGTGGCCGAGGCCTATGTTTATCCGCAGCG
The DNA here is from genome assembly GCA_020851115.1 of Pirellulales bacterium. GTDB lineage: Bacteria > Planctomycetota > Planctomycetia > Pirellulales > JADZDJ01 > JADZDJ01. Next base: position 70,999 of record JADZDJ010000278.1, on the reverse strand, counting down.
CAAGACAATTCCAGGCAAAGATCGCGAGGGTCAGCCGATTCGCGTCGAAAGCCCCGGCCCGTTTGTTCCACAAGGCGAAAAAGGGGACAATATCGTCATTTTCGAAGACACCGATGGCGACGGAAAGCACGACAAACGCACCGTGTTCATGGAAAACTTGAACATGGTAAGCGGCCTGGAGGTGGGCTTCGGCGGCGTGTGGATCGGCGCTGCGCCGTATTTGTTGTTTGTGCCCCTGAGTGCCGACGACGACAAACCGGCCGGCGCGCCGCAGATTCTGCTCGACGGCTGGGGTTACCAAGACACGCACGAAACGTTGAACACCTTTATTTGGGGCCCCGATGGTTGGCTCTACGGTTGCCACGGCGTGTTTACGCATTCGCGGGTTGGCAAGCCGGGGACGCCCCAAGCGGATCGAATTCCGATCAACTGCGGCATCTGGCGCTACCACCCCATCCGGCACGAGTTTGAAGTCTTTTGCCACGGCACCAGCAATCCGTGGGGTTTGGATTTTAACGATTGGGGACAGGCCTTTGAAGAAGCTTGCGTCATCCCGCACCTGTTTCAAATGATTCAAGGCGCTCGCTATCAACGGCAAGGAGGCGAGCATTTTAATCCGTACACCTTTGAGGACATTAAAACCATCGCCGACCACCTGCATTACGTCGGCGCCAATCCGCACGGCGGGAATAACCGCAGCGACAGCGCCGGCGGGGGCCACGCCCACTGCGGCACGATGATCTATCTTGGCGGCGCTTGGCCGGCTGAATATCGGAACCAGATGTTTATGGGCAATATCCACGGCCGGCGGATCAACATGGACCGACTCAAGCAGGCGGGTTCGGGCTATGTCGCATCCCACGGTCCAGACTTCTTGCTGGCCAACGACTCTTCGGCGCGATTGATCAACCTGCGCTACGGACCGGACGGCAATGCCTATTTGATCGACTGGTACGACAAACAAGCCTGCCACCGGCCGGAGCCAGAAATTTGGGACCGCACCAATGGCCGCATCTACAAGATCAGTTACCGCGGTGCCAAGCCAGTGACCAACGTGGATCTGTCGAAGAAAGCCGATGCCGAGTTAGTTGCGATGCAGCTCAGCGAAAACGATTGGTATGTCCGCCACGCCCGCCGCATTTTACAAGAGCGCTTCGGAGACAGCGCAGCAAGCCAAGGGGGCGATGTTCGAGCGACACGCGAGGGACTTGAAACCATTGCGTTTAGCAATCCAGACGAGACCCGCCGCCTGCGCGGCATGTGGGCGCTGCAGGTCACCGGTGGCATGGACGAATCGCAGGTGTTAAAAGCGCTCGACGACCAAGCGCCCTACGTGCGGGCGTGGGCGATTCAACTCCATCTTGAGCGGAATTCCAAGCCAGGCGAGTTGGTCCAGAAAAAGCTGGTTGAGATGGCCAAGAACGATCCTTCGCCGATCGTCCGGCTCTATTTGTCGTCGGCCGCGCAGAAGATTTCGACCGATCGGCGGTGGGCGATTCTCGCCGGGCTATTATCTCATGCCGAGGATGCCGACGATCATAATTTGCCCTGTATGTATTGGTATGCCGCTGAGCCACTGGCGGAAGTTAATGCGAAGAGGGCGTTCGAGTTGGCTCTGCAATCGAAAGTGCCGCTCGTGGAATTCATGACGAGGCGGATTGCGTCGCTCAACGATCCGCAGGCCATGTCTTTGATCGGAACGCAATTGCTGAAGGCCAGCGATGCCAAGACTCAACTAGAAATGCTCAATGGCTTGGCCGCGGACCTCAAAGGGAGACGCAATGTCGACGAACCCAAAACTTGGCCGGCGGCTTTCAAGCATTTGCAAAGTAGCAAGGACCAAGAAGTGCGCGACCGTGCCTTGTCGTTGGCAGTGGTGTTTGGCAGCAAAGATGCGTTCGACCTTCTGCGCCAGCGACTGTTGGACGCCAAGCAACCTCTCAATCAACGGCATGCGGCCTTGGCGGCGCTGTTGCAAGCACGCGACGCGCAACTTGTCGGGCATCTCCAAAAGTTGATTGAGGATCAGAATCTTTCCAGCGCGGCCTTGCGGGGCTTGGCGAACTACAACGATCGAAAGACTCCCGAAGCGATCTTGCAAGTGTACGGCAAGTTGGGAAGTGAAGCGAAGCGCGAAGCCGTCGCCACCCTGGCATCGCGCGTCGCCTACGCCAAGGCGCTTGTCGAAGCCGTCGCGAATAAAACAATTCCGGCAACGGACTTGAACGCCGACATCGTTCGGCAAATTCGCGGCTTCCACGACAAAGATTTGGACCAGCGCATTTACGAATTGTGGGGGACTGTTCGAGAGACTGCGGCCGATCGCAAGCAAGCGATGATCCAATACCAGAAAATGCTCGAACAGAAAAAGGATCTGCCCGCGGATCTAGCGCATGGCCGGATGCTGTATTCCAAGACGTGCGCTCAATGTCACACGCTGTTTGGCGTCGGCGAGAAGATCGGACCGGACATTACCGGCGCGAATCGCCCCAATCTCGATTATCTCCTGGAAAACATCCTCGATCCCAGTGCGGTCGTTCCGAAGGAATATCGCATGACGGTGTTCAGCGAAAACGGCCGAGTCATCAATGGAATTGTTAAAACGCGGAATGCCAACGTCGTCACCGTGCAGACGGCCATCGGACTCGTCACAATCCAGACCAGCGATATCGAATCGGAGAACGATACCTCGACTTCACTGATGCCCGAAGGCCAACTTAAGCCGCTGAGCGACAATGACGTGCGAGCGCTCATCGCCTACTTGCAAAGCCCCGGCCAGGTGCCGATGGAAGCCACGCCGGAAAATGCACCAACCCTGTTCAACGGCAAAGACCTCACCGGCTGGCAGGGCGACCCGAAGCTGTGGAGCGTCGAAGACGGAGCAATAGTGGGCCGCAGCCCAGGACTGAAACGTAACGAATTTCTCAAAAGCCAATTCCTGGTGAGCGACTTCCGCCTGACGTTGAAAGTGAAGCTCACGCCCAACCAAGAAAACAGCGGCATCCAATTCCGCAGCGAAGCGATCGAACAAGGCGAGATGCGCGGCTATCAAGCCGACATCGGCAAAGGCTGGTGGGGTAAGCTGTACGAGGAAAACGGCCGCGGGCTGCTGTGGAAGGAATCGGGCGAGAAGTACGTCAAGGAAGACGATTGGAACGACTATGAGGTTGTCGCCGAAGGAAGCCACATCCAGACCTTTCTCAACGGCCAACGGTGTGTCGATTTCAACGATCCGGCCGGCGCTCGCAAGGGAATCATTGCCATGCAGATTCATTCAGGCGGGCCAATGGAAGTGCGCTTTAAGGATCTCAAGTTGGAAGTGTTGTCGCCAAAGTAGCCGCAGGTTGGCTAGTTTTTCGATGCTCGCAATTCCACCCGCTTGCGTAGGCCATTCAGGGCCGCGAGTTTTGGAAAGGCTCCGCTCACGATGGCGCGAAATAGCATTCCGATCGGACGGAAGTCAAAGGCAGCGATTATCAACGGGGCGACATCGACGAAGCAGCCGGCGCGCAGCGCCTCGCCGAATTGCAACAATGCTTCAGCCTTGGTCGCGGCGACCTGCTGGCCGGTTCCTATGCCGACTTGCTTGAAGCTGCTGCAATTGCGATTCAATCTCAGTGCGCGGCCGCGCCGAGTTGAGTCCGTGTTTCATTGCGCCAAGAGAAGATCCGCAGATTTCTTGACGGCGGCATTGACAGCCATTGCCGCTGCTTTATAGTTCGGTCGGAGAAACGCAACGCGGCTACGATCCGTCGGCCATATTCCTTAATTCCAAAGCGAGATCAACGAACATGCAAGGAAATCCTCAAGTCATTGATGCCCTCAACGCGGCGCTCACGATCGAACTGACGGCCATCAATCAGTACTTCTGCCAGGCCAAAATGAACAAGAACTGGGGCTACAATAAGCTCGCCAAGAAGCATTACGCCGAGTCGTTAGGCGAAATGAAACATGCGGAAATGCTGATCGATCGAATTCTCTTTCTCGAAGTCGTGCCAGAAATCGCCCTCTAAGATGTCATCCGCGTTGGCACCAACGTGAAAGAGCAGTTCGAGCACGATTTGACGCTCGAAATGAAAGGCGTCAAGACCTACAATGAAGCCGTCGAATTGTGTCTCCAGCTCAAGGATGGCGGCACGCGCGAGTTGCTCGAACGGATTCTCGTCGAATCGGAAGAGCACGTCGATTGGCTCGAAACGCAGCTTGGCATCGTCAAAGAAATCGGCATTGCCGAATATCTCTCGCAACAGCTTGGCGAGGAGGAAGAAGGCGGTCACTAAAAGTCGCGAAAGGCAGAATGTCGCCTGGCCGTCGAACTGTGCTATCGAGAGGCCGCTGCCAGCGTCCGATGCTGTTCCAGGTACTCCAATATCCGCGTGCGACACGCTGTGCAGCCATCGCCTGCGCCGGTCTGGCCGATCACGTCGGTTAGTGAGCGCAGATCTGCGTCATCAATAGCTTGCAGCAAATCGGTTTCGCTGATTTCGAGGCACCGGCAAATCAGCTTTGCGCCAGAATAGAGCGGACTCATGGCAGGCGGCAGGCAGACGCTTGACGGGGTAGGCTGTTGGGATTGAGAATCAGTCTCAACCTCCTTGAATTATCATACATCCGTCAGCGCCTACGTCAATGGGCTTTCTTGCAGATTCAGCTCTCGTCGGCCGCTTTGAGCCACGGGGCAATGGTGGGCGAGTATGGATGCAGTTCATCCGTCTTAAAGTACAGCCCAATCTCGCGTTGCGCTGCATCTGGCCCATCGGAAGCATGGACCAGGTTCATTTGGCGGCTGGAGCTAAAATCGCCTCGAATCGTACCGGCCGCAGCCTTCAGGCCACTTGTTGGGCCGAGCATATCGCGTACGACGCGGATCACTTCCAGACCTTCCAGCACTGCGACAATGATCGGTCCGCCGGTGATAAACTGCTCCAAGGCCGGATAAAACGGCTTATTAACGTGTTCAGCATAGTGCTTTTTCGCCAAATCCGGTGTGACTTGAAGCATTTTCAGCGCAATGAGATTGATCCCTTTGTCTTCAAAACGAGCCAAAATGCGGCCCGAAAGCCGGCGCTGCACGCAATCGGGCTTCAGCAGTATCAAGGTGCGTTCCATGTCGGTCCATTCTCCAATTCTGCGAGAAAACCGCGGATTTTAGAGGAACTGCAACGAACCGGCAAGTCGCGGTCTGCCCTTGACCGAATCGCGGCGATTTTCTACTGTTCCGACGTCATGACAGGCCGATTCTTGCCGACATGCTGCGCGCTGCCATTTCTGCTGACATCAATGGTGCTGGCAGGCGATCCGGCTGCGCTTGATCTGCGGCCAAGCGAGGCCGCTGGCGCAACTTCAAAGTCTGAATCGCCCCAACTCGTTTTAATGCGAAATGGCGAATATCTGATCGGCCGAGTGTCGCGAGAGAAAGAACGATACGTGATCGAACAGGACGGCGCCGAGATTCGTTTGGCCAAGCGCGACGTCGATTTTGTTTGCCGCTCGCTCGATGAAGCTTACATGATCCAGCGCGATCGAATCGCCAAAAATCGCATCGAAGATCGGCTACGGCTAACCATATGGTGTTTGCAGCATCATTTGCTCGGCTACGCAGCCGCTGAATTGGCGACTGCAATGGAAGCCAGTCCGCGACACCCTGGCATTGAAATTCTCGACCGCCGGCTACGACAGGCGATGGAATTGGCGGACAGAGCCGAAACTCAGACTGCGCAGAAACCGGCGGCCGTTGACCTGCCGAAAGCCGTCTCTGATCATCGCACGAACGATGTTGAGCAATCGATCGGCGCGGCATCTCCGTTGCAGCTTGAACGATCAGTGCCTCGGTTCGACGCCCCTGTCGCATCGGAAGCAGCTCGAACCAAGCCGCGCATGCCGATCAGTTCGAGCGAGCTGAACCGCCTCTCGCGGAGTTTGCCGGCTGGCGCCGTCGAGCATTTTATCGAATCCGTGCAGCCCATTTTGATGAATAGCTGCTCGAACGCTGGCTGTCATGGTCCGGCCGCGAAATCGCGGTATGCACTAATTCGTCCTGCGGCCAACGGCCGGATCACGCCGCGCGGCACATCGCAACGGAACTTGTTCAACACGATGGAATGGCTTGATCATCAGCGCCCGACCGAAAGCGATTTCCTGACAATGGCTCGCGAGCCGCACGGCGGAAAACCTGCCGGCGCGCTGGCGGAGAATTCACTTCAGTATCAACAACTCGTCAACTGGGTACGATTGGCGACTGAAGCGAAAACCGACGCAGTCTCGACCGCTCCGGCCACGATCGACCTCAATGCACCGGCGACGCGCGCCCAGATCGCATCGCCTTTCCCAGCTTCACTGCCGGCACCTTACCTCAACTCACCAACACAGTCCGAACCACCAATGCCGATTGAAAAGCCCGTGGACGAAAAGCCGTTCTATGAGCAACCGCCGAGCGACATCCGATTGCCAGGTACTCTGTCGCCAAAGTCGTCGAGATAGCAGCAACTCGATCACTACTTTCCGATCGACGGTGGCGAACGTGAAATGATTTCCTTGGATGGCCAGTGGCGATCCGCAGTGTCGCCGCTCAATATGCTTGCCAGTGCTTTAAGACCATCAAGGCTGATTTCTTGTCGAATTGATTCGACGAACGGAATGAAACCGATAGCAGGGACGAGTTCGGTGAATTAACAACAAATGTCGCAGACCAACGCTTATTTGCGATCCATCGAACGAAATAGCCGCCGTCGCATCGCTCGGATCGAGTCAGTTACAGCCATCCTTCTCGGCAATACCATTCGGCAGTCCAGCGCAGTTGCTGTTCGAGCGTGGCGCATGGCGTAAAAGCCAAATCGCGGTGTGCCTTTTCTGGAGAGCAAATCCAGTTGCCCGCCAGAATCTCTTTTGCACGGTCGAGGCACAGATATCGCGCCCGGCCGGTCAGTCGTCCCGCTATGGTGCCGCAGGTGGCGGAGATTCTCATCATGAACTTCGGCGTCCGCAGCAGTTTGACATGGGGTTTATCCAACGCGATGCCGACCAAAGTTCCCAATTCGGAGTACAGCGGGTTTTCGGGGCCTGCAACAAAATAGTAACCGCAGCCTGGTTCATTGCCGGTTTCTTCAGTTGTTAATGATCGCGTCGCTCGGGGCGGTAGCCGCTCGCTTTTTTCGGCCGCGGAGATCATCGCACTGACGAGGTCGTCGACGTACACGATTGAAAAGCGTTTGCCGTAGCCCCCAACCAGATGAATCCCCAGCCGCTTCACACTGCGAAATAGCGCGAAGCCTTGCTCGTCGCCCCCCCCCAGGACAATCGGCGGGCGAAATACGGTGATCGGCATGTCGGCGGCCCGTGCTTCGGCGGCTAGTTCGCCGGCCCGCTTGCTTTTGCCGTAATTGGAGACTGGCTGCGCCGGATCGCTCTCCACCCGCAGCCGCTCGTCGGGCGATGGCCCCGCCGCCGACAACGACGAAACCAAAATCACCCGTGGTGGAGTGGTTCGCTTGGCGCAGGCAGCGAGAATGTTTTGTACGCCTACTTCATTGACTCGGCGGTAGGCGTCGTAGCTATTCGCTTTCGTCAGTCCGGCAACGTGGTAGACGACATCAATATCGGCCACGGCCGCCGGCAGCGAATCGGGCTGGGCCACGTCTCCAAGCGTTAGCATTGCGCCCAGTTGCTTGAGCCGCTCGACGTCGGAAGTCGGCCGTACCAGGCAAACTGCCGTATCGCCACGGGACGCGAGTGTTTCAACGAGTCGCTTCCCGATAAACCCACTTGCCCCAGTAACTAAAGCACGAGCCATGGTTCCGTCCGTGGTTAGTTGTCAATTGCCAGTGGCTGGTATCCAATATTGTTGACTGCTAGTGCTACTGGCAAAGCGAGCGCTCGGCAAAGTGGTCGATTTACTCTGGGCTTCGAGCAGTCGCGCTTTCGAACTGCTCAAGATAAACTTTTACCAACGGTATAGGCAAGTTTCGACGATTATTGAGCAAGCCGCAATAATTTCTCAAGCAGTCTCCGCGGGCTACCGTACACGGTATTACTCAGTCAGTGGATCGACAGCCATTTTTCCGGAGATTTTACCGGACGCAAGCAGCCCTACCGCAGCCGCCAAGGTGGCGAGGCCGACATCCGTCAGATCGGCAATGTGTGGCGGGAGATAAACTTGCAAGAACTCGATCAAGGTGGCTAATAGGGAAATTCCTACGAGGGCTGCGCATTTTGCGGTGGCTTGATACCCTTTTCCGATGGGTGAGCAATCCACGGCGCATCCTACCAGCAATCCGAGCGGCGCAAATAGTAAGAATTTTTGCAACACGGTGTCTAAGGCTCCGAGCTGATTGCTCCAGTAAAGCGCGCTGAAGGGAGTTCGGCCCATTCCGTGCAAGCGTTTGGCAATTCGTGGCGAATCTCTTAAAACTTCAAACGGGGCGCAATAGACGAAAAGCAGCGCAATGGCAAACGCGGCCGCCAAACACCACCAGCGACAACCGTGAAACCGCGTTGACCGTGCGTTGGATTGCTCGCGCCGACCGAGCGGCTCACCAAGGATCAGACAGAAAACGAACAGGCCGCCAAGAAGCGCCGAGACCGTAGCGACCAGTACATCGAACACCTTGGAATAGCGGCTCACGACGAAAAACTGCGCAAATTCGATCGCGGAACCAGTCGCGAATCCATAAGCTGCTGCGAATCCAATCGCGCGGCGAGCTGCGCCTCGATAGACGATCGCCGCCAAACCACCGACTGTGCAAAACATCAGCGCGCTGGCCAGCGTTTTGGGCCAACGATCGAGTTGCCATTCACTGGCCGGCAGCGGCGAGAGAACGAATTGGTTGTGTTTGTACTTGTGATAGATTTGAGCGGGACTCAGCGTCAGATCGAGCGGTAAGATCGAGTAAAACAACAGCACGGCCAGATAAACATATAGGGCGACTTGAGTGGAAGCCGTGCGACCGCGACCCGACCAAAATGAAGCGAGCGCTCGAGTAAAGAGATGGCCGACCAGAATCCAGACTGTAATGCCCACCATCGTACCAATCGTCTGCGCGACGATATCGGTCTGCGACGGCGTCCGCAGAGGAAACCAGAATTGTGCAAACTCTAAGATGTTGCTATAGAGAAAGCAAATCGCAACGATCGCGGCGGTCTGCCACGTAAGCCGGAAAATCTGCGACCGCTGTATATCCCACGTCGCGGCAGCAAAAAACGCGACAGGAACAAACAGTAGTACGTTGGCGACCGTGTCGGTTCGCGAATAGAATTGCAGCGGGCTATGCCACAGTCGGTGAAAGGCGGCAACGGCCGTTGAGAAATCGACCGGGATCCGTTCGAACGGGACGAGCGATCCGTAGAGCGGCACCAGGGCAAACAGAGCCAGCAGGCTCAACAGAAACCCGCGAAACCGCGGGCCGTCTTCGCGATCAATTGGGCAAGCGGCCGCGCCCGGCCGGCCCATTCGCAGAAGATTGCCCCCCAGCCCCACGGCGGCCAACAATAGCAGAATGCCGAAAAACCAGGGAGCAATGCTCGCGAGGGACATGGCAGGCCTTCGGTAACGGCGGCGCTTTCATCTCGACAGGTGGCCAGAAAAACCAACGGACCACCTTTCGCCATTCAATTGGGGCTTCGCACTTCGCGACCTTTGATAAGCATGGGCGGAAACCCGACACATCGGCGAGGATGCGCCCGCGTTGACTTTCCCGCGTTGTTCTGCAACAACCTTGCTGACGCAGCGAGCTTCCAAGTCGGTGTCGTTTGAAATCGCAATCGGTTTCGTCTTGGCAAACGGCGTTCTGGTTTCTGCCTGGCATTTGCAATTATAATAATGGAGCATCCACCGTAACACCGCCGTCCAATTTTTGGCGCTGCAATCGACGGATCAATACGCATGTCCGACGCTCCATCCGGTCGCAAACCAACGGAACCCGCCAAGAAGGGAATCGCCATCCGGCTGTCGGTCAACCGCCGACTAGAAGCCGGCGACGAGCTGTTCGACCGCGTGCTCGGCCGCATGGAACACATGGAACGGAGACGACGTTATCGACGGATGCTGCTGGGCTGCGCAATTTGGACGCTAGTGATAGCTGCTGTCGTAGCCGCCATTGTCTTCGGCCCGCGGTTGTTCATCGAGCTATGACAATCGAGAATCGACCAGTGCAGGTTGGAATAAAATCTTGCCATTGTCCGTATCAAAATTCTCGATCGAACGAATTACGGAATTCCTCGAACGATGATGGGGCCGACGAGGCGGGTGAGCCACAGCGGCAGCCGCTGCCAGGTTTGGATCACTCGCCGATAGCGCGGGCTGGTTGGGCGCATGTCGTCGATGCTGCCGCGGCGCAAATAGTATTGCCACACTGCCGGAGTCGGCGCAGCGCCCCATTGTTTTTTGAAGCGGTAGGTGTTGCTGTCGGGGCTGCTTCGGCCGAAATCAAAAGTGTGTTGGCCGCGTTCGATCGAGCGCTGCAGCAGATGCCAATACATTAGCATGTTGGCATTGGTCGAATTGTATTTTCGCAGCGAGCTGGCGGAGGGGACTTGCGTCGTTCCGCGGCCGTGGATTAATACTGCCGAGGCCACAGGGCGGCGGCCTTGGCGGACGACGCAGAATTCAAGTGCGTCGGCAAAGTGCCTGTGCATTGAGCGAAACAGCTTTCGCCCGAACGTTGGCGTGCCCAGGTCGCGCATGTTGCGACTAAAGACGTCGTAGAATTCGCCCAGGAGTTCGCTGGCGCCCCAGTGAACGGTCAATTCCTGCTTTTGGCCTTTGCGGATTTGATTGCGAACTTTGGGGTCGAGGCGGCTCCAAAGCTCGTCGGCCGATGCCGACAGAGCCAACCGCATGTGAACTTTACTCGTCGATTGATGCTGGAGCGCCGGATGTTCGACAGGCTGCTCGTGCCGCAGTTCCAAATATCGCACGTCGAGTTCATCGGCCAATTGGACTGCGCGATCGATGAGCGATCGAGCCACGTCGTCGCTTGTTGCAACGACGCCAGCGGAATTGAGGTAGGGCAAGCTCACTAGGAAGCGGCCGAATATGGCACTGCGCACGAAGCAAAGAGGTAATAAACCAACTGTTCTGGAATCTTGCTGCACATTACATAAATATGGCTGATGTGCAAATCCATCGCGTAGCGCTATCAGCCAAGTGAGGTCATGTACTTGTTGGCAGTCTTGGATTTGATCCGCTGTCTCAGCCAACTGAGGTAAGGATTTCTCGATATTTATATTGTCGTAAACTTGTACATCAAGCTCTTGCACGAGCGGTTTCACCGCAGAATTGCTAAGACGGTTGCGAAGACTCTGCGATAGCCCAGGACTTTCGGACCTCCTTGGGGAACCATGATCCGGCCCCCGCCGCTGTCCGAAAGTCCTGGACTATTGCAACTCATCGATTCCGAAAGCATTTTGCGCTTGGCAGTTCGCCCGCAACGTGGTGCGATAGGTGTCATCAGGCGAATGAGCAGTGCTATTCATGCTATGCAGATTTGACTCCCTCAACAATCAGAAACGGCGAGCATTCCACCTCGCAGATGCTGGGAATTCGACTATGATGAAACTTCATGCGGCTTACGTCGGCTAATCCACAGCTCTCAAATAACTCGACGAGCTGAATCTCATCAAATTGCCATTTATGAGTATGGCCCATCGATCTAAAATAACTCTTGCGAGTACAAATTTCACGAAAGTACATTGCTACGTGATTTCGCAGGCGCTGCGCACTTCGGTCGCCTTCTGCCTTCCTCATCTCTTCACTCACCAACTGCAAGTAGTTGCTCCAAAATTCAACGCCATCTGGAACACACACTCGGAGAACTCCACCGGGCTGGAGAATCCGGCAGCACTCTTTGGTTAAGAGAACTGCGTCGTCGAGTTCAAAATGCTCCCACACTTCGCCAGCGTATACTGCCGACACTGTGGAAGTATCGTATGGCAAGGGTTTTAATAGGTTGCAGATCTTGACATGCGGACCAAATTCGGTTGGCGGTAGAATCCTTGTCTTCGTTAGCAGGTGGTCTACTCAACTAAACCTCGCTGCGAATTTCGCCCTATTACTTCCATCGATATTGATCCAGCCGATCGGTTGCACAGGCCCACACCCAAGATTTAGCTTTGGCCCAGTAGGCATTACAAAGTTCCAGACTTGATTTTTACAATCCGGCATAACCATAAATTTCAATATTAGGCATCGACGTCGATATGGTTGCCAAACGAATCAGCGTGGCAAAGAAGGCATAGGACGAATCACTGAAACAATGTTGATGCGGAACAGGTTCGAAAGCGTTCGACCTTACGTGGCTTTTTCATCGCTCTACCGAGAAGTGCTCAGCAACATTGCGAGTAGCCAAGACTACGGTGCAATACAATTATTCTCGTCGTATGAGTTGTTCATAGATGTTGCGTATTTTTTCCATTCGAAATTCAAACGAGAATCGAGCCTCCACCACCTTACGACCGGCAACGGCTAACCGGTCGCACAATCCTGGATCGAGGATCATCTGGCGTAATGCGGTTGTTAACTGCTCGGTATTTCCAGGATCTATCAGCAGGCCGGTGCAACCGTCTTGAATGAGTCGTGGCACTCCGGCAATTCTACTTGCAACAACCGGCACACCGGTTGCCAAGGCTTCGAGGACCACATTCGGCAGCCCTTCTCGCAAACTGCTGAGCGCAAACGCATCCATCATTCTGTATACTGGAATGACATCCCGCTGAAATCCAAGTAGCTTTACGCGATCTCCACGATCGAGTTGACCGATTAGCGCCTCTAATTGAGATCGCTCAGCTCCTTCACCGACGATGATTAACCCAACGTTTTGACCTTCCTTCAAAAGTTGGTCGATGGAGTGAATCAGGAGATCGAACGCCTTTTCTGGAGCAAGTCGCCCCACAGCGCCAATCATGAAGCGATTAGGGTCGATTCCGGCCTGCTGTTTAGCGATCCTCTTATCACGTTGTACCTTGAATTCTCCAGTATCAATCGCATTGTGAACCAGGATACACCGATCGGACGGAACTTTATATTCGAGGCACTCTTTGACTAGATCTTCCGAAACACAAATTACTCGCTCATAGTACCGCAGCAAATGGCGATCAAGCTGATAATACGAGGATGTTCGACGGCCAGACGCCCCCCAGCCGTGGACAGTTGTCACGAGTTTCATCGACCAAAATGGCTTTAACATCAGACCGAAGAGATTGCTCTTATAGTCGTGAGCATGCCAAATGCCGACACGGTGCTGTCGGCACAGGTTCAGCAGTTTCCAGAAAATGCCGATATCTCGTAGACCACGATCCGGTAAAGTGACGAGCTTGGCGTTCCACAACTTTGCCTTCGCTCTAATATGCTCAATGCCCGGATCTGACGGAGGATGCATGTAGGCACAAATCGTCCGAAATCCATACCTTTCCAGAAAACGCGGTGAATTGAGAATAGTCTTTTCCGGACCGCCTCCCTGGCCAGTAACTACGCGGACGTGTGCGACGGTTTCGATGACTTTGGTATAGCGGCCGTTTTCTATCATATCAGTTGAAGTGCGCGCGTTCGCGCCATTGTCTTCTACACCGCGCGCCTCGCTTGTGGCAACTAGTTTATTCAAGCCGATATAGGCTAAGCCAAACAGTGTTGTGAACTAACCATCGCCTGCTCAAACTGATCTGACTTTGAATCCCACGATTCCAACTCTAATTGCGCCCGAGCCACTCGCTGCTCGTTTAGTATTCCACTTGCAATTCTTTGCCGAACTAGCAGCGAGAATTCCTCAGGCGTGTGCGCAAGATCCATGCATGCACTCCACTCCTGACAGGCCGGAAGGTCGCGCACAACCACGGGTTTGCCGGTCGCAAGATATTCCTTGAGTTTTAGAGGTTGCATCGCCCGCGTGACCGGCAAATCCAAATAGGGCATAATCATGGCTGCCGACGTACTCGCAACGTATGGTAGCCAACGGTAGGCAAGCGGTCCGAAGCGGGCAAATCGCGGCAAATAATTGAGTTCAGCACGCGGGTTATCTTCCGGCCCGACCAACAGAACGGTGCCTTGCTGCAAATCATCGCACAAACGCGAAAGAAACGATATGTCCAATCGTTGGTCTATGACACCCCAAAATGTAACCAACGGTTTCGGAAGAGCGTCGAGTTGTGCGGCAATATCTTGGGGAAGATTAGCAGGGCACGATTGCCAATGTTTCAAATCAACACCGTGGGTAATTAGCGTTGATCGCTTTCCCATCGACGTTATTTTTGCTTGTAGCGTGCTGCTGACCACGACGATTTCATCGACCTTTGAAACCAAATCAACTTCCATCGATTGAAGCACCGCATGATCTAGTCCCGGCCACTCCCCAAAATCATCAACGCAATAGTAAATCCATCGAGCAACTCGAAGTTTACCGACCATATCGGCCATAACAGGAAGAGTAGTAATGGCGATAACTGGACAGGGCATGGATTTAATTTGCAACGACAATTGATTCAACAAGAGGTGACGATTGAGGCTTCGCGCGAACTTAGACTTAAACGACGGCCACATTCTGGGGTTGATAACCTTCAGTCGATCTGGCAAGGTCAATATTGATTTTCGCTGTCCGAACCATTGTGTGAATTTTTCGAGTCCGCGAGTCACCGTCGCGAAGTCGATTCGAGGGCTACGTGTTCCGATCGTGTTAACCCAACAAACATCATGATTTGCAAGAAGTCGGTGAATCAGATGCTGGCAACTGGAGGGATGCCGCCCCCAATCGTCCGCAAACACCAACAATGACTGGCGGTTCGAATTGCCGTCGCGCTTCGTGGGTTGTCCAATTGGCACGAGATCAACCGCCGAGCATGTTTTCATACATCTTGGCGTAGCTAGCGTTCATTCGATTGTCGGAAAAATGATCGCGCGCCCGGTTGCGGCCAGTAGCGCCCAGCGCCGTGCAGCGATTGGGATCATCGGCCAATTGCAATAGCGCTGCGGCAACCTCGCGTGGCGATCGTGGCGCGACCAGCAAACCGGTCAAATTGTGTTGCACAACTTCCGGAACCCCTCCAACGGATGTTGCCACGACCGGCAGGCCAGCCATCATTGCTTCGATGACGGTAAGCGGAATTCCCTCGCTAATGCTGGTCAAGAGGAAGCAGTCGGCGGCCTTCAATAGCCGATCGACGTCGGCGCGAAGGCCCAGCAAATGGACGAAGCTCGTTAAGGATCGTTTACCGACGGCGGACAAGATCGATGGCTGCTCCGGGCCGGCGCCAACCAACACTAAGTGAATGTTTCTTCGCGTCTCGACGATTTCTGCCAGCGCTTCAATTGCCGTAAGGTGGTCTTTGAGGGGATCGAGCCGGGCGACTTGGATGACAACAAACTCGCTTTTCGCGATTCCAAGTTCCGCTCGAACCTGCGCGCGAAGGGTGTTCTCCTCGGCATCATGAGCGGCGGGACGCGAGCTGACGCCATTGTAAATCACCGCGACGCGGCTGGCGTCGAGGCCCTCGTTTTCAATCAGCGCACGGCGCACATGCTCTCCCACGCCGACGACGCGGTCGCGTGGGCGAAGCATGACTCGATTGAAGAAGACCCGCTTTCGGCTGCGACAGTCTGGATACCAGCGGCCATGTTCAGTAAACAGCAGCGCCGGTCGACGACCGAACAGGCCACTGGCCGCCGAATAGAAGAAGGGCGTGTATTGATGGGCGTGGATCAATTGAACTTGCCGCTGTCGAAAGTAAGCGCTCAACCGCCGCATGCACGTCCAATGGACGCCCGCTCGACGACCGATCACTTCAACTTCGAAGCCTTCTCGCTGCAGTTGCTCGCCTAGCGTTCCCCGTTCGTCAAGGCAGGCAAACACGAAGTCGAAGCGGTCGCGTAATTTTCTTGCCAGGTTCGCCGCCAGGATCTCGGCGCCGCCGACATTCAGGCTATGCAAGACCTGGCAAACGACGGGAAGGGTCACAAGAACCTGATTGCCAGAGGGCTTAGACCGTGCGGCCGTTGAAGTAACGCCGCAGCTTTGCCATCACGCGCTTCCGCAGTTGCCAGGCATTGGTTGGCGTGAAGTTCGACGCGGAATCTTGATCTGGCGACGCGAGCAGCACCTCTTGAACGAACTGCTGTTCGCGGGCCGACAGGGTTGTCAAGAATTCATGCCAATAAATCTGGGTGCGATCGAGGCCATCAATCTGCCGATAGGGCCGGTTGCGAAGCGCCTTGCGTTCGCGATCTTCGCGTCGCTGTTCGCCGCGCCAATGTTTCAGTAGCTCGTGCCGGGCAAGTGAGGCGAGAAACGTGGTTAATCGGCTACCTCGATTGGCATCGTATCGATTCAACAGTACGCCATTGGCGGCGACCAAGGAAAGCCATACACGGGCTGCTATTTCTTCGGCAAGATTGACGCCGTGCCCATTTCGGCCAATGAGCGAACGCACCGATAAGAGCAGCTTGGGTTGACACTGATCGTACATTTCTTGCCAAGCCGACTTGTCGCCGTTGAGGCACCTCCCCACCAACAGTACATCGGCATCGGCGCTGAGAGTCATCTCACCGGCACGGGCGATTTGATCTGCGCGCGACGCAGTTTTGAGGCGCGCCGCCGGCTTGGACCGTTTATTTGCGGGTGCGTCCTTGCGCTTCAAGGATGTTTTCGGCCTAGTGGCGATAGCTGTCACTTCGTTGCTTATCGAAATTCGCTGCGTGTGATTCAGTTTGCCGCGGTCGTCAACTCTGGACTTGCCGCGAATTGTTCGCCATCCGAAAACTCGCGCTGACCGATTTCAAAGATCAGTAGCGCCAGCAACAACGCCGTATGATTGTGTCGCTGCTCAAAATGATTGGCGACGACCTTCGCCACCGTGTCGGCTTGAAAGACGCCGCGGTCGAGCGTCCGTTCATCGAGCAAGATACGCGTCACCAATGCGCGCAGCTCACGGCGAAGCCACAGGCCGAGCCGCTCATAGGGTTGATATCCCGGCAAGCCCAACTTGCCGAGAATCTTCATCCGCAAAACCGAACACCGGCGGCGCAAGCGGCCAGCGCCGATCGACGTTCCCGTGTTGGCATTCACGACGGATAGAAACGTCGGAAAGTGTTTTCGCAGGATGCTAAGTTGGATTTCGTCGTCACGCTTCCAGTGCGGTGGCGCCGACAACAAGCAGTCCACCACCTCGTTGTCCAAAAACGGCAGGCGAGTTTCCACGAGAGTGCCCATTTTTGCCATCGACATCGCGGTTTCCCGCCGCAAACGCTGGGAGATAAACAGCCGCCAGACTCGATGCAGCGGCTCGCTGGAGTCTGCCGATTGCTGAAGGCAGTCATCCAGCGAATCGTCCGCCAGAGATGCCGCCTCCTGCTGCGTCATCGTCTTGAACAAGGGGCCGGGCAAGCCGCCCATCATGTATCCACTCAAATGCGATTTCAGCCACGCCTGCAGCGACGTTTCGTCGTGGATGGCCCATCCTGCGCGATCGAGTGAGAAATTATAGGCCTTGTCCATGTGCATCAATTCGCCGGCATGTCCGCGCAGCAGCACTTCGATGCCAAGGTCGCGGTACATTGGCAGTGTCGGAATGACGATGCATTGGTCCAAATAATGACCATCAGTCAAGTGGACCATGTGTCGCAAATGATGCTCAAAATTGGCCAGAAAAGTATGGTCAAGAATGCAGTGATGATGCTTTTGCCGCGACAACTTCGCGAGCCGAGCGGCACAGGCGTGATCGAGGCTGCCGTGCATGCCCATGCTGACGCACTTCACCGACGTTTCCGGATTGACTAGCGCAAGGATGGTCCGCGAATCGAGGCCGCCAGAAAGGGAAATCCCCAGCGCAGCGGCATCGTTGGTTCGATTCTGGACGGCACGCGCAATGGCGCCATCAATTCGTTCTTGAAAATCCGCTTTGGATACAGGCGCGGCAAGAGAGGCGTCTGAGTGGCGCCAGTAGCGATCGAGATGCAAGGTGTCCGCTGTTCGATCGTAGACGATCCACGCGGCGGCTGGCAGCGCCTGTACGGCTGAGAAAAATGTATCTTCGCAAAGATGCTGACCAAAGGAAAAGAACTGCGCAATGCCGCGGGCGTGATGGTCTTTCGGAACGGCGGTGTCGACAAGAATCGACTTGATCTCCGCGGCGAATACCAACCTTTGGTCGGTGTGTGCATAGTATAGCGGCTTCGAACCGAAGCGGTCGTTGACGAGGACCAAGCGATCGGCGCGATTGTCCCAGATTGCGGCGACGAAAGCGCCGTTCGTGTCGGCAAAGAAGCTGCGGCCTTCTTGCAAGTAGCCTTGCAACAGCAATTCAGCATCCGAATTTGACTTCACCGATCCACGCTTCGCAAGTCGGTGTTGCAACTGGCCGACGTCGAAAAGCTCTCCGTGCATGACGAGGCACACTTGACGATCGGCGCTCCAGACGGGCTGAATGGCAGTTTGGACGAAGCCAAGGGATACACGACCAAGAGCGACTCCCGCAACAACATCGCGGTGTGCGTCGACGCGATACCAGGGATGGTGCATCATCCGCGCCTGCATCGTATCGGCCAGTTCGTTTATGCCGGCTGAGTGTGGTTGATGGATGATGCCGTAAAGTCCAGGCATAAGATCTCTTAAGTTCGATCAGAAGAACGAATAGTCATTGACAGCAGGCTCGGCTGAAGGCGATCACGGTGCCCCAAAGTAACGCTGAGGATCGGCCCAGATGAATTCCCATCCCCAACTGAGTGCCAGCAAAGTGCAAAGTGTGATGGCAGTAGCGAATCGCCAGGAAAGCCGCTGTTGCCAGATGGTTTTTGCCGAAACAATCGCTGCCGCGGCGTACAGTGCCACGATGGGAATCAACGGCAAATGATAACGCGAATGGCCGAAGGTCAAGGTATGCAATGCGCAGGTAAATCCGATTAGCAACAGCAACAAGTAATGAATCATTCGGTTGCTGGGAGGAACAAGCAGCAATCCAAACACTCCCGCAAAGGCCACGAGGCAATAACTGCCGACGATCATCGTCGCCAATGCGACAACTGCCGAATTAGGAAGTGGAGTAAAGTTTCCTTCCTTGGCGCCTGCAACAATTTCGCGCTCTAGTTGCCAAAAATTGATGAACTTGATGAGACAGCGCTGTGCGGTGAGTTGCGGATGCGCCAACATGTACTTCAGCCCGCTGGCCATCGCCAGCTTATCGATTTGCCCTTGGGTGAGATTCTTTGCCTGAGGATTCTCGGCCTTGAGAACGCGATGCCAAGCTTTGTCGCCAGAGACGCCGATCGCATCCCAGGCCCGATAGAGCGGCGTGTGATCATAGTTTCCCATCATCAAATTCCGGCCTCCCATCACGTCAATCGTGATGAAAGTATGCTGCAGGCGAGTGTTTCGAATCGACCACGGCACGATGACAATCGAAAACGCTAAGCACATTGCGGCAGCCGCTTTGCATCGATGCGCGAGATTGCTCTGGCCGCAGCCGAGAATCCATAGCACCAACAGCGGCGGCAGCAACCAAAGGATGCTTCGAGTCAGCGATCCCAGCCCCAGTAGCACGCCGGAAGCGGCCCACATAGTCGCACGATTGCTCTGAAATGCTCGGATAATCGCCAAGCAACTCGCGCACAACAGAAATGTAAACAAGGTTTCCGTCAAAAGGAGGGAATTGTATGCAATCAGCGAAGGATAAAAGCAAGTCAAACCCGCCGCCAGAAGTGCAGTCGGCGGTGAATAAATCGCCTTGCCGAGCTGATAAATCAGCCAAACCGTCGCCAAGCTAATGACGATCTGCAGGCCGCGCACCGCTTGCCAATTTCGAACTCCGCACGCTTCGTACACTCCAGCCACGAGCAACGGATAGAGGGGTGGCCGCAGCGACGTCAAAACGTCGGGTTGAAAGGCATATACTTGATGTTCCACCAGATTCACCGCCAGAGTATCGTAATCGCGCTCATCGCCGACGGCGGGAGGCGCATTGCCCAGCCACAGCCAAATCGCCACGCGCACCACAGTGCCTGCCGCCAAAATCAGCCAGATTCCGCGAGAAGCAATCATGGCTCGAATTGAATGGATTCGTTCCGTTTCCAAAGTTATCGACCGAATGGGAATTCGGCGCGGCAAGCGCGCGGTTGGTATTGCCGTGATCCAGCTACGGTTCGAATTTCCAGAGCGCCGGGACGCGCGCAGGCTCGACGTTAAACCACCGATATAACGCTGGAATCTGCGTAAACATAAGGGCCACAAAGACTAGTACGCTGATACCTAAATAGACCGTTAGGCCGCGCTCGCGGTAAAGTCTCTCAGGGGCTTGGGCAGCGCTTTCCGGCTTCAATGCAACGAGAAGGTAGTAGCTGAAAGAACCAGCAATCAAAGGGATGCTAAGCAACAATTCAAGCTTGAAGCGGATAATGAAAACACCCAGGAACAGCGCAGCGGCCGTCGCATAAAAGAACATGCTCACCAGCAGACGGTTTTCGTCGTAATACTTGAAGGAGCTGCGATATTGGCCGGCGCTAGCCTTGTCGGCAATCGAGCGATATTCTGCAAATCGCTTGCTCGCCATAAAAAATGCGCCGATCATCCAGTAGAAGACCAGCAGCGACATCGGCGGAACTTCATGGCCGCTGACCGCAAACCAACCCAACAATAAACGCAACGGATTATTGACCGATTCCGAAAGCACGTCGATGTACGGCCATTCCTTCGTGCGCAACGGCGGCACATTGTAAACTAAGCCCATCACCAACAAGGCGGCGGCGGCGACAAAAAAAGAAAACCCGACCATCGACGCCAGCCCTAAGCCGATAATCCCCAACGAGATCCATTCCGCGTAGGCGATGGGCAACCGCACCATTCCCGATGGAATGGGCCGGCGTCGTTTGACGCGATGGCTGCGATCGGTCGGGGCATCCAGGATCTCGTTAATCACATAGTTGCTGGACGCGACAATGCATGTGGCCACGAGGCCCAAAAATAGATCGGGAACCATGCTCCAAGAAAGCAGCTCTGGATGATAAAAAGCGGCAAGCAGTGCGCCGAGCAGCATGAAGACATTCTTAAACCAATGGTCGGGACGCGCGATCGATACATACGAACCGACTTGGCGCCAAGTCGAGCGCTCATCGGCAACAGTGTAACCTTGCAGCGAATGTCTTGCCTCGCTGGACGCAAGGGCGGCAACATCAGAGTTTGATGGGGTCAACGGTATTGATGAATTTGCTGAAGTGTCGTACATGGAGCCGCTCCGAAAGTAGTGACAATCTCGCTGCGAATTGGTGTGAAGTGCCCAGTCATATTAATCAAACCTCCAGCTTCACTTGCTGTTGTTCCCCACCGGTTTGTTGTTCTGAGGAGTGTAGGTTGCCTGAACTGTCGAACGGGGTTGGCATGCCATGCGTGCCAATACAAACCGCTCGATGGGGCGTTTGACGCGAGTAAACCAAGGTTCTGCCGTACTCGTCGGACAAACCAAGATTGTGAATAGGCCTGCAAGTTTTCCAGCCATGACGTCGGCGAATACCTGATCTCCAACGATCGCCGAGTTTCGGGTGCAAACTCCTAATTTCCGGGCTGCCTTGCGACAACCGAAGGGAAATGGTTTGAATGCGAGTGAAACAAATGGGAGGTCGATTTGCTTCGCTAATTTCTCGATACGCGCTCGCCGGCCGTTGGAAAGCAAGCACATCTCGATTCCCTCGTTGCGAAGTGAATCGATCCAATCTTGAACTCCCGCATTGAGCGTACGAGAGCCGTGGTTCTTAAGTGTGCAATCGACGTCCAAGAAAAGTGCGCAGATGTTGAACTGCCGAAGGCTGTTAAGCTTCAAGTCTAGCACGCTGTTCAAGTAGAGGTCGGGACGAGCGCAAGTAGTAATCCAAGTAGGCATCTTAAATCGAACGGTTTCTTCGTGGTTTGTTTCGGGCGCGCACAAATTGCAGAATCCGTTGAATGTTTAACACTCGCAACGATAGTCGCAATAGCCCGCCGATCGAACGCATGTCGTTTAGTACTTGTTCTTTCTGCGAAGTAAATGTTGACGAGTTGATGGTTGTGTCTTCGACCATGGGCTTGTCCCCTCGAACAAGCGGCCGCACACGGAGCCACTGATCGATCGTGCCTTCGACCATTAGAATCGCCAACGCACGTGACGTATCGCGGGATTCAAATCGCAACAGGTCTGACCACGCTCGTTCGGCAATTTCTCGACCTCGCGCCTGCATCAATGCGCCCAAATTATCGTCGGCAAAGGCGCTTGCGCAACGCAGCACGTTCGCCTTTCGGAATTCCTGGGCGGCCCATGCCTCTGTAGGAAACTCCAGTCGCTCGGTTTGATCGAAGTACGGACGTTCGTGCAACGCCATCCAGCGTGCGTACGTCAAAAGGCATTTCCGACCGTAGCCGTACACTACATCGTTCTCGCCAGCTTCGAGCTTGGTATGCAGGATGCGAATCAAACTCGACAGGAACACGGTGTAAGACCAGTGACGCTCGACATCTAGAAGGTCGAGCGATTCGACATCGTCTGTCGGTTTTGCTACGCGCAGAAGCAATTCCTCGGCCTTTGTGAGGTATCGGCGTTCTCCAGTTACATGCCAGCCGTCCAGCAAGGCATTGATTGAATTTCCCGTACTGCGGGATGCGCCTCCCCGACTCGCGATTCCAGTAGGCGCACAGTTGACGATTCCAAGCACATTCAACCGGCCATCATCCATATCAATAACCCAATCAGCAAGAGAAAGAACAGTTTCTCGCGCTTGATGATCACCGGTTAGGTGAAAATACAATAATAACCCAGACGTAAAATTATGTTCGCTCGCCGGGCCCCCTCCATAATCGCGGCACCCCGGACGGTTTACTCGCGAGTAACAACGGTGCGTGCTCGTGAAAGCGTCTAAGTAATGATCGGTGAACCAGAATAGGCCGCCGTTATAAGCTGCACGGTCTTTATGGGTTCGATAAATATCGATGTCGATCACGTGACGTGCCAGTGGATCGGCAATCTGCCACCATTCGGGGTCGCCGGTCCGCAGCATCTGAATGAGCGAACCAAGAACTGAATCGAACTGATTGTTGTAATGAGAAATGACCGGCGTCGGGCCGCGATAGTAGGCCGCCTCATGGTCAGCGTAGAGATCGCCGAAATTTCGCCAGCCATACTCGTCAATTACTTCCCGACGCGCCTGCAAACTTCGGCAACCTCGAATGGCCCCGGCCAAGTAATGACTCAATCGGTTATCGGCATCTTCGACTTGCGGAAGCAGCCAGGGGATTGCTGCCGACGCTGCGCACCAAGCTGCATCCGGAATGGGCCGCGGCGGTTGATGCACCCATTGCAACGAACTGCACAAATCCGACGAACTACCAAAATGCAACCAAACTGTATGGGCCTTTTGCTCCCCGCCTTGCAGTTCAAATGTGTCTCCCCACTGCATTGGAAAGAGTCCAATGACCAAAGACTTTCCATCGAGGTTTAACGATTTGGGAAACTGCTGCCAAAATTCAGGAACGCAGACCGTCAAGCGGCCTGCGGTTGTAGTCATCGAAATTGATGGAGACGCGCGCAATCCAAATCGATCGCTTCCATTCGCTCGGACGCGAAAGCCTCGAAACTGGCACGGGACACGCCCTGCGCAGTTTATGTGATTGCGGCTTTGCCAATTTTCGCCGCCGCTCGAATCCTGATAGATTTCCAAATCGCGGCTAGTGAGCGCATGAACGTCGCCGTAGGCCGAGTCAGCCCACTGGACGGAAGGAAAACCGTTGAGTGACAATTTCAAAGAGAAACTGCGAAAAAAGAACGAGCTACGATCCCCGAGATCCCAGACGCCGCCGGGATGCCTCGCACATCTTGAATTGTGAAGTGTAACGCGCAATCGGACGATGCCGGTGTCAGTGAAGAAACAAAGTCGGCAAGAGAAATGCAATCCGCGACAGCCAGCAATGTCGCCGCGAAGCAACAATGTGGTTCGAATCGGCCCAATCGCTTCCCACTCTGACGCACGTACTATTCCCTGCCGCAACTTTCCTCGCCGGTCAATCAAATCGATAGTAGAACCCACCGTATCGAGCAGTTCGCTACCATCAATTTGCACACTGTTCAGCGGGCGTAAATTGTCCTGGTCAATCTCGAAAGTACACTGCCCAGTCGAGATTCTCATGAATCCATCGACCTGATCGACCTGAAACGAAGAGTCTTGCAACGGCCGGCGATCGGAGTGATGAGTCAACAGGAAGGTGTTGCTGCTAGCGCGCAGGTGTCGCACAATAAAATCGATTAGCAGCCATTTCACACTGCCGTCTCGCCATTTTTCCAGTGTTGTAGTCTGCACGGGAAGCTGCTCTGAGCAGCTATCCGTTAGGGCGACATCGGCGGCGTCTCGCAGCAACCCAATCGGAAACGGCACTCCGACTGTGATCGGACACGGCGCGGCAATCTCTCGTTCCGAGTGAACTGCAATCGGTGCGATCCACGGATGGCCTCTGCCCTTAGCCACAGCGCCAGTCGATAGGGCTAGGTCGCCGGTTGCGTTGTCGTTGATCGATTCGTCGATGGTCCGATGAGTAAACGTCATTCGGTGCTACGCTGAAAATTCGTTCAAAGCGGCGCTTCGCGAATTTGGCCGCACCCATTCGCCGGTTGGCGAAAGATACGCCGCAGCCCAGTTTGCGAGTACTAAGAGACTCCAGAGTCCATTGCCGTGGTAGCCTACCCCTTGTTGATGAGACTGGTACAATTTTCGCACGGCTCGTTGATCGATCAGGTCCACGATCGTCGAACGCCGCGACAATACTTTGTCTTCAAACGACGAACGAAGCGAACTCCGTAACCACTCGTCAACGGGAATTTCAAACCCTTGCTTCGGGCGATTCCAGATAGCCTCCGGTAGCCGATTGCGAATGATTTCCTTCAAAATCCACTTACCGTGGCCGTTGCGCACTTTGAGGGACGATGGAACTTGGGCGGTCAGTTCCAGGAACTCATGATCGACCAATGGCGGTCGAACTTCCAATCCACACGCCATGCTAGCCCGGTCCACTTTTGTCAAAAAATCATCGGGCAGCAACAGATTGACGTCGGCTGCAATCATGTTCGTCAATTCGTCGCGGCCGCGCGCGTTCTCGTAATGCCAAATGACCTCTCGCTCTGGGCGATGACCGTTGAGCATTGACCGAACTTCGCCAGACAACAAGCCGCGCCGCCAAGGGAGCCGGCAAATTGACAGGGTATGGGCGTAAGCCTCGGCCGGCGACAGCGAAAGATTTGTAAGCGTGCTTTTGAGTCGCAGCGCTTTGGGCAACCAATCGGCCTTGGGCCAAGCGCGAGCCAATGGCCCGACAAGTTGGCGGCAAGCCCATCGAGGAATGGCGGCACGAAGTCGCGCTTCGCGCAGATCGTGAACGTATCGTCGATAGCCGCCAAAGGCCTCGTCTCCCCCGTCGCCCGATAAGACTACCTTCACCGAGCGGCGCGCCAATCGCGACACTCGTAGAGTGGGAATTGCCGAGCTATCGGCAAACGGTTCATCAAAATACGTCACCAAGTCGTCTAAATCCGCTGCGGCGTCGGCCGTCACGATCTCTTCGGTATGCAGGCAATTGAATTGTTCGGCGACTTGCCTCGCATAGGGCAGCTCGCTAAAGGCATGCTCCCGAAAGCCAATCGAAAAGGTCGGCAGCCGACCAGGCGACAATTCTGCGGCGATGCCAACCACGAGGCTCGAATCGATGCCGCCGCTGAGAAATGCGCCCACCGGCACATCGGCAATCAAATGCGCGCTCACCGTCTCCCGAATCTTGTCGTCGATCGCCGACTTCCAGTCCTCGACGCTTCTGGAAACGGTTGCGTCCGTGGGGTACGACCAATAACGCCGCGGCGAAGCGTTCAGATGGTCGGCGGTCACGACCAGCACATGCGCCGGTGGTAGCTTTTCGACTCGCCGAAAAATCGAACGATGACCGGGTATCACGCCGAACGTCAAATAGTCTTCGAGTGCCTCGACATCCACCGTTCGGTCAACCTGGGGATGCGCCAGAATCGCTTTCAATTCCGAACCAAAGAGCAACTTCTCGCCATCGCGATAGATATACAGTGGTTTCAGCCCGATGCGATCGCGGGCCAAGACCAGTCGCCGCCTATTCGAATCCCACAGCGCCAGTGCAAACATTCCTCGCAGCTTCTCAACCAGCCGTTCGCCTAATTCCTCGTAGAGATGAACCAGCACTTCGGTGTCGGACTGTGTTTGCAAACGATGCCCCTTGCCGATCAATTCGTCGCGCAATTGGCGATAGTTGTAGATTTCTCCGTTGAAAACGACCTGAATCGAGCCGTCTTCGTTGCCGATGGGCTGATCGCCGCCGTCGATATCGATGATCGACAGCCGGCGATGGACCAAGCCAACGCCGGCGTCGCTCCAAATCCCTTCGGCGTCCGGACCACGATGCGCAATCGCGGCCCCCATGGTTTGCAGCAGTTGCCTGTTGGCCGGCCGGCTCGAATCGGCATACAACATTCCTGCGATGCCACACATCGGTTACGAATACACTCCTGCGTCGCGCTGCACTCTGGGATGATCTGTGTTTGCCTCTATCGCTTCGGCCAACCCCGGCGGCAGCCGCGAACTGACCACTTTCGCCGGCACTCCAACGGCAATGGCGTAATCAGGAATCTCGCGAGTCACTACTGCACCGGCGCCAATGACGCAATGCTGGCCGAGATTTGCCAGCACCACCGCCCGCTCGCCGATCCACGTATCGCGGCCGATCGTGATCCGTGGCCAATCCCCCGGCTGCTCCCGCACCGGAATATCCAGCCGCTCGATGCCGTGCTGAGCGGGGCCGTTAGCAATCGAAACATTCGACGCCACGAGCGCATCATCTTCCAAGGTCACGTCGCCGATCACGCAATAGGAACCAACATAGACATGCTCTCCAATGCTGGCCGTTGGATGGGAAAAGATGGTGCCGAATGAAATGCAACAATCCGTGCCGCAGCGAGGCAAGATCAAGCGATAGAAGGCGCGCCGCAGATACACTCCTGATTGCCCGGGAAGCAGGCTGAAAAGCTGCGACCAGCCGGGAAACGCTCGAGTCGGCGATCCGACGAGGCATTGCAGCCGATACAATGCCCACGGCACAAGCACTAGCAGCAGCGCAGCCAAATTTGCAGCCTGTTTAAAAAATTCTTTCATCCGCAATGGCTCAACGATTCTCGATCGAATTCGCACGCGGCCGGCGACGCGCTGCCTGGCATCGCCGCTCTAGAATCGGGTCGGCGGCCTGCCGTTTCAAAAATCTCGCTGGCCAGATGCGTTAGTGGTTCCCAATCAAAACGCTCCACCGCCCATGCTCGTGCTGCTTTACCCATGTGGTTCAATTGCTCGCGATCGATCAACAGATCCGCGAGCATCTCGGCGAGCGGCTCTGGACGATCGCAATCGACTAAGCGGCCTGTTTCCGGCACGTTCATCGTTTCGGCGGTTCCGCCCGATCTACCCGCGATCACGGGCTTGCCGCATGCCTGGGCTTCGACGAGGACCATGCCGAAGCCTTCGATATCGCCGCAAACTTCGCGATTGGGCAGGGCGAACAGGTCGCACTGCTGATAGCACCGCACAAGCTCAGCGTCGTTTGGCTCGCCGCGGAACTGCACGTGATCATGTAATCCCAACTCGCGAGCGAGCGTCTCCAGCGTTCGGCGCTCCTGGCCGTCGCCGACGATGGAATAGAGAACATCCGGCACAGCCGCCCGAATCGTCGGCAGGGCACGAATCAGCATGTCGTGCCCTTTCCGCTTCTGCAGGCGTCCGACGGTGAGCACCACTGGTCGCTGGCCCCAGCCCAGCGACTCGCGGACGGCCAGATCGCGCGCTGCCGGGCGGAACCGGGAAGTATCAACTCCCGGATGCAACACTGCGATTCTGTCATCGGCCACTTGCCATTCCTCGCGCAAGATGCGGGCGGTGTTATGGCTGTTGGCGATGATTCGATCTGCCCCGCAAAGCACTTGCCGCGCCATCCAAACAAGCTCGCGGCTGCCGCCGGCAATTCGCATTTCTTCGCCATGCACGAATAATAAATATCGCCGGCCAGTGAATTTCCTCAGCAACCAGGCCGCGAAACCCTCCGGAATGCAGCAGCCGGCATGAATCACATCCGCCTTGTATCGACGGCAAACACTCGCCAGCCGACGTATCAGATGCAGGTAGTCCGTCGCCCGCCGTACACCAAAAAAACCCCACGACGGCAGAGCAATCGACATCCGAACCACGTGTAAATCGTGCGTCTGGTCGAACTCGACGGATCCAAGTTGATTTCCGGCCGCGATCACCACTTGCTCGCGCGGCAAGCGCCGATACAGCTCCCAAAACCAGCGCCCGCTGCCACCGGGCTTGGGAGGAAACATGTGAGTAACAAGTAACTGACTACCTGCCATCTGTCGTAGTCCTACCGGCAACCGTCACTTTAGACTCGCAAATCAGATTTTGAACCAACGGCGACATATTCACGAACTACAAACTACGTCTCGACAGTCTGAGGAATGATACGCATCCTCGTAAACGGAAATCGTTTCAATCGCGCAGCGCTCCCAAGTAAATGCTTTTGCTTGCTCAAGACCACGTCGCACAAAATCTTCCCGTGATTGAGGAGACTGAATCAATGCTTGCATTGCAGCGACAAGTTTGTCAACGTTGTCCGGTGGTACCAACACTCCGGCGTCGCCTAATACCTCACTAATGCAACTTGTATCCGTAGCAATTACCGGTACCCCATAGGCCATCGCCTCGACGATTATCATTCCAAAACCCTCATACTTCGAAGGAAGTACGAATAAATCCGCCATTCGGTATAAGTGTGGTAGCTGCCAATCCTCGACATACCCTGTAATAACTACGTCGCCACCAATCTTCAACTCGCCCACAAGTCGATCTATTTCATCGCCAGCGGTGGAACGGAGTCCCGCAAGGACTAGGCCATGTGGTATGTTTCCGGAATGCTTCATTCTTGCGAAAGCATGCAATAGCAGTGGGATGTTCTTCCGCGGATGTAAGGTGCCGACGTATAGCACGTACTTTTCTGGTAGACGGTATTGATCGCGAACTTGTTTTTTGTCTCCTGACCGAATCCGCTCATCGGGAACGATATTTCCGCCACTGTATACTGTCCGGATTTTTTCCAGGTTGACTCCCAGCTCGCTTAGGTCGTCCCGAGTATGCTGTGAGATAGCGATTACACGATCTGCGCGCCGAACAGCACTCAAAGTTCGTGACTTCAGTTCTTCCGTAATCCCAGGCGTATAAAGCTGCATCTTGAAAAATGCAAGATCGTGAATTGTCACAACTGACTTAAATCTCGCATTAGCTGGGAGAAAAAAATTTGGGCCATGAAAAACGTCCAATCGATCGCGGCGAGTTATCCAAGGTAGCCAATGATTCCACCACAGATTTGGATAGGTTGACTTCGCATTCATCGGACAGCGTACAGGCCGCGGTTGAAAATTGGATGTGCTTGGATTGTGCAGAAAACTTCTGTTACCTTGAAACAGCCGACAATCATAGTAAAGCAAGTAATCGTTCGACTCGTCACAACGGCTAAGTGCACGAATCAGATTTGCCACATACAGGCCAATTCCTCGTGGATGCGACTCATTCGCCGCGTCAGCATAGATTCCTATTCGCATGTAGATTTATAACCGCGCACTCGACGAATTGACTTGGCTAACCTGAGCATAGAGCCGACCATAGCTCGCCACTGTCTTTCTCAAGTCGAAATGACGCTCAGCGCACGGCCGCGCATTGGGTTGCAATTGCACATATTGATCGCATAGTTGATGAAATGCCCGCCGCAACTCGTCGATTTGCGGTAGAAAGCGGATCCCGACGCCTTCGCGTTCAATAAGGCTCGCAATTTCGACATAGGACGACACCAAAACTGGACGGCCTACAGCCAAACTTTCAAGAATCGAGTTCGGACACGGTTTTCCAACGCTACGAAACGGTGCAATAGCAAAATGAAATTGTGGCAACACTTCGTGCATTTTCGCGACACGTTCTGTGACAAGTTTCACATTGGGTAAGCTACGGTCTCGTACAATCGCAAGTGCGCGATCACTTTCGCGGCCGAACGGACGCCAAAGTATCGTCAGCTCCAAAGTTGATTCCGCCGCAGCAAGGTCGAGCAGCAGGTCAACCCCTTTCGTATATAACTCAGACTCATTCTCCGGGCTGGATGCGAATACACAGCGCCAAGGCTGCGGCGGTGGTGGAAGTTCGCGAAACTGACTTAGGTCGACTCCCGGGTAGATGATTGATAATCGCTCCTTTGGCACGCCGGCTCTGACGGCGGATGCGGCCATTGGCTCCGTTTCTACGGCTACATGCGCAACTTTTTGCAGCAGCGAATTGCTCGAATCGATCGCATTCTCCGTCGCAGTTAGCACAATTGGCCGAGCCCCCAGTGCATTCAGGAAGTGCCAATCGCTTAAACTCGTATAGACGTGGCTCACGTCAAATCGCCGCTCTACCATCGGCATCATGTGCCGAAAAATTGGATATAGCCCCAAATGCACGCCAAACGAACGGTGGATTCTTGAATATCGCAAAAAATACTTTGGCGATACCCCAAAGACACGACTGCCGGGAAAGTGAGGCAGTAATTGATAAACCTCCTTCGATACGGCGACCATTTTCGGGTCGAGCCAGCCGGTCCAATAGCTTATTCGCATCGACAAATCGCTACCCATTCGAGTGGCTCTCCCTTTCCGAGCAGGTTCAACAAATGTGAAGTGCCATTCGCCAGGAACTTCAGGCGGTTGCCAAAGCGACTGAAGAGATGATACTGGGCTGAAATTGGAACCTGTACCGGCAGCATCCGAATGACAGCAAATCCTTGAGCAGTCATCTCATGGTGGAAACTCGTCGGAGTATACCAAAAATCGTCAATCCATCCCTCGGATATTCCCCATTTGGAATACAACCATCGATTCGCAACTTCATTTGCCACATCAACCAAAAAGTGACCACCAGGACGTAGCACTCGACGAATGTTTCGTGCCAAACGATTGCGGTCAAAAGTGTTAAAGTGACGAAGCAGCTTAAAGGCCAAAACGACGTCAAACTCCGCCTCCGCAAAAGGCATATCAAAAGCGTCTCCCTCGACTAGTGTCCAATGCGACTTTCCAAACTCTGAGAGGCGCTTTTGTGCCGCGGCCAGCATTGCTGGGCTCTGTTCGATTGCAACAGCTTTGGGCACATCCGGGATATAAACCGTCAGGCGAGCAGGGCCAGGAGCAATCTCGAGAATGCTCGACGGCTTTAAAGTCCGTATTGTCGATGCGAGGATGCGTCCTTGCCGAAGACAAAACGATCGGCCCATTGGGTCCGAGTCATATCGGTCACAAATATACCGGGCGACACGCTCATCGTCCCGATACGCTTCTCGAATTGCAGATTCGCCCGATATTTTGGTCATTGCGGTCACCTTCCAACTACGGCTTTTTGGCTTGCGCCAGTTTTTTCAATGGCTAATGGTGGAAGCGCGGCACTCGTCAATAAAGCCCTTCAGTTGCGCAGCACTAATAAACGCGTCTAGCCAGCGTGTGGATTTCCACGGTGTGAGCAAACAGCTCCAAAGCCGCTTTTGGCAGTACTGCTTTATGGCCCACCGGGGTGCTCCCAGAAAACAAGGACAAGGAGGTGAACCGTTCATGCGCACGCTAGTCCGACCACTGCCGTACGACAGCCGCCAAATGTAGGAAGCAGTCAAGCGATCCCGCGGTATATAGTGCCGCACTCCTGCACCTGACACCCACATCCCCTGAAACCCAGAAGAACGGAATTGATGAACCAGCTCCGTTTCTTCGCCCCGCATCAAGCTATCGCCTTGCGCTCCCAAATGATTCGCGTATGCAAACGCCTCCATCAGCGACCTCTTTACCGCCATATTTGCATTCACAGGCAAGTCTTGGTCATTCATCCAGCGAGTTTCGCTTGTCAAACGCCGAATGGCATACGCGCCCTCGACGCGAGATAAGTTGTCCCGAATCCATTTGGGCGGCTCGGCACCAAACCAGGGCTCAACGGCTCCTCCATAAAAGCCGGCTTCCGGAAACTGCACGTATGCATTGTAATATGCTACTAACCACCCCGGCTCAACCAATACATCGTCGTCGGTCCACACCAGCAATTCGCCCGTTGCCGCTCGAGCTGCGAAATTCCGCGCGCGGGCAATGCCCTGAATCGGCTCAAATAATCGCCGAATGGGCAAGTGCTGTTTGTGCCTGGCAAGCACCTCGTCTGTCTGGTCGGTGCAATTGTTATTGACGATCAATAGTTCCCATTCAACTTCGCAGGGGATTTGCAACGTGCGCATTTCCCTCAGTGTGCGGTCCAACAAGTCCGCTCGATTCCAAGTGCAGATGGCAACGCTAATTTTCATACGGTTTCGCCACTGACTAGCTGTTGCATTCGACCGTTTCCCGCGAACTACAGATTGCCGCGCTGGACGGCTCGGAAAGTAGGCTTTCCCATTCGGGAAACTTCCGCTTCAATAGTCGCGATAACTCAGATGTTTGGTCCGCTTGCAACGGTCGCAAATAACTGCGTACCTCGTTCATTTGCTCTACTTTTCGGTCGACCTTTCTTGTGGAATAGCTGCGTGCGGCCATGCGGAGTTGTTTTGGCACCCATGGCCCGACACGATTCCAAAACGGCGAAAAGCGCAATCGCTTCAACCACCCTCGGAACCGCACCTGGTCGATTTGCTCGGGAGTCACATTGGCTCGCTCGTTCAAATTGCGCGGTGTGAATTGATCGTCTACGCCGAGCCAGTGGAAGACCTTTGCCAACGTACGCGCGGGAGCCGCCGTCAGTTCTTCAAATGTCAATACAAAGATACGATCGATCCCAAATAGCCGAACATACGGATCCAATTGCATCGCATAGTTGCTGACGTCGCGATACAGGCTCGAATCGCGGATGGCCGCCAGCGGCTCGCGCCATTCGTCGTTGTGATTCACATGGTGCCAGTAGTGGCTGATCGTACGTTCAACCGGGTCGCGCATGACATAGATCAAGCGCGCCTCGGGGTTGAATTGGGCAATTCGCCCTGGAACTCCGTTGATGTGCGGAGCCTTGGTGTACAGTGTGCTCGATTCGCCGATGATCGTCGCGTGGCCGGCGTTTTCAAATAACTTGAGATAGTTCTGCTCACCTTTCCAAAAACCCCAAGCTTCAATGGCCGGCCAGTTGAGTTCTTCTTTCGCAACAAAGTAGCACGGCTCTTTCGGTTCGCACATAAAGACTTCAGGATGGTCGCCCAAGTAGTTATGGAGCGAACTCGTGCCAGACTTCATCGCGCCGACAATGAATAGGTTGGGCTTGCGAGAGGCCATCGGACTAATTTTTTTGCGATGGAGAGAACAGCACTGTCGGTGCAGCCACTCGAACAACTTTCAGTCGCATAATTTTTCCGTATGTTCGATTCACCCGTCACTTGTAGGGTCAAAAGGCCACATTTTCCATTAAGGGACTGCTAATATTTCGAGGTACCACACGCGAGCGGAGTCGCCCATGAACTACGCACACTCCACTGTTGTTCCTTTCGTCATAATAGAACGCTTAAAAATCACGTCGGCAAAACGTGGACGCAGTTCTCCTGGCACATGATGGATGCTCAAGAAGGAGTATAAATAGAAGCCATTTTGTTCCATGAAACGGATTATCTCTTCAAAGACATAGCCATTGTGAAACCGTTGAGCAATGGAAACTTCGGCAATGACCGTGTCGCATATTTGAAGAAGTGAGACGGCACCTTTTAACACTTGCAGCTCATGTCCTTCCGTGTCAATTTTGACCAGCACTGGCGTGCGAATCGTCCTGCTTTCTTGATAGATATTGTCGAGTGTGGTAACAGCTACGGTCCGCTTTTCAAGATTGTATGACTTCGCTGTAAGTGCGCACCGCTCACTAAATGAAGTTAAGTGCAAATTGGTTGGATCAACTTTAATTTCACAAATGTCATCCTTCTCACCGACGGCGAAGTTGTAAACTTCACATTCGTATTGATTCGCAATCTTTCGTATTGATTCATCGTAATCTTTCAATGGCTCGATAAGGAAAAAATGTGCAGAAGGAAAGGATTCATAAAGCCAATCTGTACCGATCCCAACTCCTACGTCAATTACGGTCTTCGGCTGGCAGATTTGAGAAAGGTAAAGTGGGTTGAGCAACTCGCCGAACCTAGTACTCGTATGCTTTTGAAGCGGTCGAATGTCATAGCCAAGGCGTTGAACAATCAACTTAATAAGCTTTTTCATCACGTCAAGTTTATCGTGCGGCGGAAACTACAAAGTGGGCTTCGCAGCGTGCCGACATGACCACGATGACCGCGCAACGCATGTTCCTCGAACAAAGCCGCGACCTTCTTCGAATACTTCCGCGTTTTCGACGGTCAATCGCAGGCAGTCACGGCGTTGTTCCAATATCTGCCGGTTCTCCATCAACATGATCGAGAGGTTATATTGCCCAGGCGCCAGTGGCAATTCGCGTATTAAGCAAACCGCTTCGGTTTCACCACAAATCATTCCAATCGGATCAGCGTTGGCGGGAGTTTGGATTGTTAAAGCCCGGCTCCCAAATAGGTCGTCAAACTGAACAAATATCCGCGGATACGCAATATGTGCATTGGGACCAAAGACGATGCGTATTTCAACGTCTCGCCCGATTGGAACGGTGGCGGCTGGTTCACCGCCGAAGTCGTAGATGGTAACTGATTTGATATTACGAGCGTCCAAGAAATCAATTGTGCAGCCGGCATTGCCGTCGAGTAGTCGGCGTCGATAATCGTTTATGACCAAGCTGATATCTCCAGTCATCATCATCCTACTGCGCTCCAATTCAACGCCTCGGTCACAGAGCGATTCAACAGCGGCCATGTTGTGGCTGACAAACAGTACAGTGCGACCGCCCTTGGCTACATCACGCATTTTGCCGAGACATTTCTTTTGAAACTCATAGTCGCCGACGGCAATCACTTCATCAATCAGAAGAATTTCGGGGTCCAAATGCGCCGCAACGGCGAATGCCAGACGGACGTGCATGCCGCTGGAGTATCGCTTGACGGGTGTTTCCAAAAATTTCTCGATCCCAGAAAAATCGACGATCTCATCGAACTTGCGGGAGATCTCGCGGCGCGTCATGCCGAGGATGGCGCCGTTCAAGTAGATGTTTTCGCGCCCGGTGAGCTCGGGGTGGAAACCCGTGCCGACTTCCAAGAGGCTCGCCACGCGGCCGTTGAGCGTAATCTTGCCCTTCGTCGGCTCCGTGATGCGGCTGAGGATTTTGAGTAGGGTGCTCTTGCCCGCTCCGTTGCGACCGATGATGCCGACGACTTCGCCGTGCTCGACATCGAACGAGACATCTTTGAGCGCCCAAAATGTGCCGGGGCGCTCGGGGGGGGTAGCCCCGTTTTGTTCCATGCTGTGGTTGCCCGGAGCTGACGCCGCAGCGAGATGGCCGGCGGCGTGGCCGTTTGACTCGTGCGCCAGCGTGCCGCTGGGCAGCTTTGCGTGGCCGTTGAGATGGCCATTTCGGCGGGCCAACCGGTGCGCCCGCCGCCACAGGGCAGCCGCGCTATCGTTGACCGACTCGCGCAATGTGCGATAGCCGCCGCGGGCCGTGCCGATGCGGTACTGTTTGGAGATCCCTTCGATACGAATGGCAGGAGGCATCAGAAGAACTTCATGAAGTCGCAGCCAGCAAGGAGTGCTCCGCCGCTGTGTCGATCTCGTTCGGCTCTTCGTAATGCGCAGCAGAGAACGACGCGAGCAGCGCGCCGGAAAACTTCAAGTATCCGGCCCCCACAAGCGCCACATAAAACGGCAGCTCCAGCCCCAAGAGCGAAACAAACTGGGCGGCCACCATGAAACCTATCAGCGCGGCAATCACCATGCGGCAGCTATCGGCAAGTTCTGGAGCGAGCGGATCGAACTCTTTTGCCAGACGCCAAAGTCCCAGAATTGCCGAGAAGTAGAACGTGAGCAGCATGGCAATGCCGGGCAGCCCTAAGTCCGAAGCTGTTTGCAACCAGAGCGTGTGGGGCGATTTGCCCTTTGTGAAGCCGTACTCGTGCGTCACCAGCGGCGTATTGTTCGGCCCGATGCCAAAGATTGGATTGCTGGCGGTGATTTGGAGGCAAACTTTCCACAGGTCGATGCGACTTTGAGCCGACTCGTCGCGGTCTTCTTGGGCGGCAAACGTCGTGTTGAACCGTTCCCAGACCGATGGACCGGCCATCCGCACACCGACGATGACCGCCAGCAGCAGGTATACGTAATGCACCGGCTGCTTACGAATCAGTACGAACGACGCACCGCCGGTGATCATCAGAGCCAACATGCCGCCGCGGGAATTGGAGATCATGATGGCGTGCGCCATGAATGCGGCTGCCGCAAACGCCAGCCAGCGCTTCCAGCCCGTTTCGGCCAGGCCCAGAAAGAAAGCGAAGCCGGTTCCGCAGACCATTGCGATGGCACAGCAATTGTTATCCATGCCGCCGAAGCCAATTTCGCGAATCCAATTAAAGCCGCCGGTAAGGTACGACATGTTGGCTTCGTAGGCGACAAAGCCCTGGCTGAGCATGATTACCCAGGCGAGCTGCTTGAGCTGCGCCGGCGAGCGGACGATCGTGATGCCGACGAGAAACGGCAGCACCACCTTGCCTTTCGCTTCGACATCGCCCCAGGCGACTTCTTGATTGATCGCGAAAATGGCACTCAGCATGTACCAAGCCATAAACCCCAGCAGCGACCAGACGACGACTCGCGCCCGGCCGAAGTTCCAATCGCCAAACCCCTGAAACGCCCAGCCCGCCAAAAGGGCAGCCGCCACGATTCGGCTATAGTTGCCTGCGGGAACCGAATAGTGCCAGAGCGATTCGGGCTTAATGATCGCAAAGCAGACGTAGATCAGCAGGCCAATGAAGGGATTCACGAGCGACGCCAGTGCGCCGCCGTAGGTCAGAGCGTAGGTGAATAGCAGGCCCTTCACGACTTCTTCTGGAAGGCGGCCAAAATGCAGTGTTCAGGATACGGCAAGTCCAGCCGCTGAATTGCCCGACAAAAAGCGAGCTCTACAAGGTGCAGCCTGGGAAAGCGCCAAGTTGAGGCGCAATCCGCCAACCTTTGAAACGAAACCTCTTCAAAGTCGTTGCGACTAAATATCCGCCTCAATTGGCGCCTGGTATTCAGTTTGTACTCGACTCGAAACGTGTCTTCTTCTTGGGTGCGCCAAAGCAGGTGCTTAATAGGGTGATGCAAGCGGTGGGGAAGCAGGCGCGCCGCGAGGGAAAGGGGGCTCCAGCGGAAAGGTGTGAAGAGCACGACGACGCCACCGGGGCTGAGTAGCCTGCGAAGACTTGTCAGCACCGCTTGCGGGTCGGAAATATGTTCGGCCACCATTCGCATAGTGATCAGCGTGAAGCACTCTTCCGTAGTAAAATCCTCGACGGTGGCTTGAACATAGTCATGGACGAGCGAATTTTTGTGAATTGTATCGTCCGGATCGATTCCGACCAATCGTGCACACCGACCGGCCAACTCCGCCGCCAATTTCAGGTTCGTCGGAAACAGGCCGCGACCACAACCTACGTCGAGCCATACTGTTTTTTCGTTGACTAAGGTGCTGACGAGTGCTTCGTAGTGCTCATCGGGCGTATAGTACCCGACACGTTTCCAAAGCCGTACGTTGGGGCCAGCCTTTTCGGCGGGGCCGTATTTTTGGTCGAACACCCGATTTAGTTCGTTTGTAAGGGGTGTGCGCACTTCCACGGAGCGATGACGAGACGGCGACGAGTGTTGAATGATGGTCGTCAAACCTTGTTCTGTCTAAATAATATCCGCAAACGACCGCTCCACGCGCCGGAAATACATGCAGCCGATTACCAAAAATGCCAGCGCTACTGCCGTCGAAATCGATAGCGAGTACAAATCGAGCGGCTTACTCAGCACCGCCGCTCGCATGTTGGAAATAATGCCGAAGGCCGGGTTCAGCGGCAGGATGGCATTCCACCGCGGGCCGAAGGTTTGCGTGCTCATGTAGATGCAGGGCGTGGCGAACATCCACAACTGCACCATGAACGGCACGACGTGGCGAAAATCGCGGTAGGCCACCGTCAACGCCGAGAGCAGCACGCCCACCCCTAGGGCCGCCGCGATCAGATCGAGCGTCAGCAGCGGCATGAGTAGCATGCCAGCGCTAGGAAGCACTCCGTAACCGAGCATCAGCACAATCAGCACCACAAAGGCGATGGCAAAATCGACCAGCCCGGCACCGATTGCCCCCAGCGGAATGAACAGCCGCGGAAAATAGACCTTGGTGACTAGGTTTTGGCTGCCGACGACGCTGCCGCCGGCCTGGCTGAGGGCGTTGGAGAAAAACGTCCAGGGAACGAGGCCGGCCAGCACAAACAGCGGATAGGGAACCAGGTCGGACGGCATTTCCGCCATCCGCCCGAAAAACAAACTGAAGACGAGCATCGTGGCCACCGGCTGCAGAATCGCCCACAGCGCGCCCAGCACCGTTTGCTTATAACGCACTTTGACATCGCGCCAGACGAGGAAATAGAGCAATTCGCGATACCGCCACAATTCTGCGAAGTCAACAAATTTCCAGCCAGGCCGGGCCTCGATGATCGTGACGTGCTGGGAAGCCGGGGGTGCATTTTCGTGCGCAACCGGAGCCGTGGGATCGGCTTCGGCAGGGAGGGGCGTTGTTTCCAGGTCGATGCTCATGGAGCTAGACAGAGGATTGCTGTCAAGTTGGCTGCGGCAGCCGACGAGCTGAGATTGGGGAGCGACCGAACAGTTTGCTGTCGGCCGTATTGCACGATTGCGGTGCGAGGGAAAGGATCGATTCGAGCGGCGAAAGGCAAGTTGACCAGTCGTAGTGGGCCGCGGCAAATCGCCGAGCGGCAGCGGCCAGTTGCTGCCGGCGAGCGGGCTGCGCAAACAACTCGGAAAGCGCCGTCAGCCACTGGGCCGGGTCGTCTGCCTGGTAAACGTGCTCGCCTGCGGTGGCCGGAATGCCAACCAGTGCCGCGGAAGTCGCAACCACCGGTTTGGCGGCGGCAAACGCTTCGAGCACCTTATTTTGTACGCCGCGGGCGATGCGGAGCGGGGCGATCACCACCTGAGCCGAGTGCAGATACGGCCGAACGTCGGGCACGTCGGCGGCCACATCGGCGCCGGGCAATTTAGCCAATTGCCGAACCGCATCGGAGGGGCACCGGCCCACCAACTTCAATCGGGCGGTTGGATGTTTCGCTCGAACTTGTGGCCAAACATCGCGGCAAAACCACGTTACGCCGTCGATATTCGCGCGGTAATCGAGTGCGCCGACAAACACACATTCCGGATCGGTTGGCTCTTGTTTGTATTGCGAGGGCTTGAAGTAATCGAGATCGACTCCGTTGGGAATAGAGTGGATGTCGCGGTTTGGGCAAAAGCTGCGCAGCACGTTGGCTTCGTTTTCACTCACGACGAAGACTGCATTCGAGCGTGCTGCTAGCTGCTGCTCGAGCCGACGCACGCGGCGTCCTTCAAGTCGATAGAGCCAGCTCTTCGGCCAGTGAGCTAATTCAGCATAATCGAACCACTTTTGGCTATCGACATCGACTAGATCGACAAAGGTCGGCATGTCGGGAAGGCGACCGGCATCTAAGTAGGGGGTCATGCTCGAGCAAAACGCCAGGACGGCGTCGTACTGAGTGTCCACGGACCATTTGGCAAGCGTGCGAAATAGTTGAGGGCAATAGAACAATCCTTCTGTCGCCGAACGGCCGCGCGCCAATGACGCCAACGCGCGTCTCCAGCGGTCGAGTTTTCCCAGCGGCGCAATGGCGGCCCGGCGGCACAAGCCCGCCAGCACATCGATCGACCCGTCTTCGACCGGCTCATCGGCCAGGCACGCAAGATCGACCGTTGCCCGCTCGGCTAAATATTTCAGTGTGTGGTACGAGCGAATCCGATCGCCGCGATTGGGCGGGTAGGGAACGCGATGAGTGAGATACAGAATCTTTGGACGCAGCGCGCCGCGCGATTCACCGGCTTTGCCTGCAACCAAGATGGTTTCGTGAAGCATCATGCGGCGGTCAGTTCACGGCTGAGCAAAGCCGGTTCAAATGGATCAAAGTTGGAAGCCGCGATCGCTGCCGATACGGTGCCGAACTGGAATCGCTCGAGCAAGTTGTTGAACTTTTTCTCGGTTCGGCGCAGGTTCACATAATGGCGCAGTCGATTGATCGCCGTGCCGACGCCCAAGCGTGGCTGCTGAGGATCGATTTCCCAGGGATGCAAATAAAAGACGAACGGCATTGCGTGTTGCCGATTAAACCTCGCCAGGCAGGTGTGCGTGACCAGGCCGGGGTACAAGCGGAAATAGCCTCCGCCGCAAACCGGCACATTCTTGCCAGCAATCCGCAGAACGGAGGGAGGGAATTCGCAAATTGGGCCTGATTTCGTTTGCAGCCGGTAAAGGCATTGCGGCGCGCCCACGATGCCATATCGACCTCGGCGCACGGGAAAAATACTCGAGTCGGCTTGAAATCCCTCTTCCACGAGTACCTCCAACGCCCAGAGAGACTGCGCGGTTATCGAAAAGCTCGGCGCGCGAAACAGCGTGACCGCAACGCCAAGGATATCTTCCAGCACATCGCGCGACCGCCGCAAATCTTCACGAAATTCTGCCGGCGATTGTTGATAGATCAAGCGATGCCAATACGTATGCGAGCCGACTTCATGTCCCGCCGCGGCAATGTCCTTCACGAGCTGCGGATGGCGCTGCGCGACCCAGCCCAACACGAAAAACGTCGCTTGCACTTGGTGATGATCGAAGATTTCCAACAGCCGCCGCGTGGATGGAACCACTCGGCTTTCGTACTGATCCCAACGATTTCGATCGACGTATTGCTCGAAAGCGCTCACGTGGTAGTAATCTTCCACGTCGATCGTCAAAGCGTTGAGCATTTACCGGCAGCGTGGCGTAAGGTTCAAGGGACAAACTGGCGAATCCACCCACCCGCTAAGAATCCGCCGTTTGAGAAATGGCCTCGACGACGCGGTTGACGGTCGACTCATCTAGATGCCCGCTGCCGTTGGTGGAATGACCGTTGTGAGGATGAATCGCTGCTCGCTTTGTTGAATAATGATTTGCGCCGTTAACGCCCTGATGCACCTGGAATTGTTGAGCATGTTCCAAATGCAGGGGCACGGGGCGGCGTAGGCCGAAGCTTCGCATCGCCAGATCGCCGGGAACGCCGACAATGCGTGTCGCCGTGCAGAGGAACATGCGCAGATCGAGGAATAAACTAGCCTCGGATACATAGCGCAAGTCGAGGTGCAGTTTGCGGCGCACGCTTTCAATGTCCGTGTCTGGGGGAAGGTTAATTTGCGCCAGTCCGGTGATGCCGGGCAGCACCTGCAAGCGATCGAGATAGCCGGGGACTTCGATGCCGAGCCGCTGAGTGAACTCGGGGCGTTCGGGGCGTGGGCCGATCAGTGACATATCTCCCTTAAGCACGTTGATGAGTTGCGGAAACTCATCCAAATGAAGCTTTCGCAAAACGCGGCCCACCGTCGTAATCCGTGGATCGCCCTGCTGCGCCCACACGGCACCGGTGAGAGTTTCGGCATCCTGCCGCATGGTTCGGATTTTATACATCGTAAAGATTCGCCCATTTCGCCCCACACGTTGTTGGCGAAAGATGGCCGGTCCCGAAGAAGTGCAGCGGACGAGAATCACCAACGCCGCAATGACCATTGCCGCTGGCAGCAGCAGAATCGCAGCCATCGGTCGCTCGATCCAGGGCTTCCAGGCAAAATATCGCGCTGGGATAAGCGCTGGTTTAAGCGTATCCGAAATCGGTTCTGTTCCGCGCAATCGTTCGGTATGTTTTCTGGTAATCGTAGTAGATGACATATGAATAACTCCTATTTTAGGTACATCCCAGATCGAGCCTCGTTGCTACTGCTTGTTGCCCCTACCTAATTTGTGCCGGTCGATGAGTTTTCTAAAGACCGGTATGAATTCACTCAAGAACGACTGTCCAGGGTCGCTGGCTTGTGAAGCGGCCGCTTCAGAAAGTCGCACCACTACCTGAACCTTAAATAAGAATGGCTTGGTGCCGAAGGCAATTCGCGGTTGTTCGGCTGCCGACCATACGCCGTCGTCGCTCCAGGCGTAGTACACTCGCATGATGCCGCCGTCGGTGGAGTTCATATCGCGGAACTGCACTTTCCAAGCAGAATGTTCGATGCCATCCGATAGGATTACCGTGCGCTGGCGGTCGGTCTCCTGGGGAAAGCTAATGGCGGAGAAGCAAATCTCCGGTCGATGCACCGACATGGTACCGGGCGGTCCCAACAGTGCGCTAACCAGCACCGTTTCCCCAGTCTCTCGGTTCGAATACTGGCCGCCTGCGTACACGGGACACTGCAGGGTTTTCACCACCTCTGGCGGCAATTTG
Source organism: Pirellulales bacterium (assembly GCA_020851115.1). Taxonomy (GTDB): domain Bacteria; phylum Planctomycetota; class Planctomycetia; order Pirellulales; family JADZDJ01; genus JADZDJ01. The sequence continues at coordinate 28,529 of JADZDJ010000278.1, read as the reverse complement.
TCGGGCGCATCGAGACGCCATGGTCCCAAGTCCTTTGGCAGCGATTGCAACACCGGGACTGCGGCCTCCATGCGCTGTGATGCTCCCCAGCGATTGGTAAGGTGTCCCTGGTGAATGGCTGCCGCAACCGTTACTCCGATTGCCAAGACGACAATGCTAATTTGTCCGACCTGCTTCAACGTGCGCCGCCGGAGGTCCGTGGGTTGGATGTTTGAAGATTGCGAGCATTCTGATCGATCAGCTCTTCCAGCAGGCGCTTCTCGGTTGGCGTCAACTGATTGAGGGGAAGTTTTTTTTCCCGTGCCAACTGGAGATTTGATTTTGCCTGCTCACGATCGCCTAGTCGATGATAGGCTACAGCCAAGTGGAACAGGAAACGCGGCTCGCTGGGCGATCCGGCAACAGCCTCTTTTAAATATTTAACGGCCTCGTCAGTTTGTCCTTGATGAAAGAGTGCCATGCCCTTGGTGTCAAGCAATGTGGGCAGGCGGCCTTCGATTTTCAATGCGCGCTCGATAATCTCGATCGATCGCGCCCGACTTGCACGATCGTCGGATTCGGCCAACAACGAGGCTAAGTTGTTCATTGCCAGGACGTGATTTGGATCGCGATCCAGTACTTGCTGGCTCAACGAAATCACGTCGGAATATCTTCCTTGCATGAAACGGATGCTGGCAAGTGCCATGAGCAATTCGATATTGTCGCCATATTTTTGCAAGGCCGTAGAAAAGATCGGCTCGCCGATCTCCATGTCCGTTGGAGTCGCCCCGGTGGTCAGTAGCGCGGTCGCAAGAATGACTGCCGGCTGTGCATTGGCGCGATCTTCCGCCACTTTGCGGCAGATGTCCATCGCTTCTTGGATTTGTTTCAATTGCACAAGTGTCGAGACTAAGGGCACATAGGCCGTCGCGACGCCTTCGTAGGCATTCTGTAGATACGGAAGCGCGGCTTTCGGCTGTTCGACTTGCAAATAGAGTTGGCCGGTCGCCAAATTGATATTGGCCTTCTGTGCGACATCTTTTTTCTCTTCCGCAGCGGCCAGCAGCGCATCGATCACCGGCTTAACGAGCTGTTCGATCTGCTCGCTTTTTCCTTGGCGATGCGTCAGCCGGGCGCGCAGCGCAATGGTAGCGAAGCGACCGGGTTCTTGTTCCTCCAGTCGGCGAATCCAAGTAGCGGCTTCGTTAGGGAAATGGTGCCGCAAGAGAAAGTCGGCAAATAGTCCCCAATGCATCGGCTCAGCGCGAGGCGACGTTGCCGCGGCTTCAAATTGTTGCCGGGCAACAGACTGGTTTCCTTTCGCCTCCATCAAGCCAGCCAGAAACAGATGGTCTTGCGGTGCGGCAAAGGCGGGCTGCTCAGTCAAACTGGAGAGGATCTCAATAGCTTGATCGCGGTCGCCGGGCGCATTTCGATCGAGCAAGATCTTGACTTTCAGGCGATGATTCTGCGCTGCTTCGGCCGCATCCTTTTCAGGATAGCTCAATTCCGCAAGCGCTCTCTCGATCGATTGCGGATTATCTCGCTGGCTGCTCAACAGAGCGGCCACCCGTCGACGATCTTCGCCGCGGGAAGCCAGTCGTTCAAGTGTTTCCAGAGCGGCGTCGGCTTCGCTGCTGTCAGTTCGCACCAACAACGATGTGAGTCGCTGTTTGAGCTTCAAGCTGTCGGGATTGAGCGAAGTGGCAGTCTTGTAATATTTTTCCGCGGCAGCCACGTCGCCGATCAATTCATATCCTTGTCCTAACAGTGCAGCTTTCGCGTCGGCGGGCAGATCGACCTTCTTTTCGATTTGCTCAAGCGCATGTCGCGCTTGCTGAGGACGTTGAGTATGGACGTAGAACAGCAACAATGCGCCCCACGCTCGATAGTCTGCCGGCCCTAGTTCAACGGCTTTTCGCAGTTCCTCCTCAGCCTTGTCATTCTCCTTTTGCAGTAGGCGCGATTGCGCAAGCAAGATATGAGAAAGCGGACTATTGGGGTCGCGTCGCACCATCGACTCAGCCAAATCGACCGCGCGATCGGTATTCCCCTGCTGAGTGGACAAAGCGATCTCATATTGCGACAACCTCGCGGACTTTTCACTTTCTCGCATCTGCGCAAGCGCTTTCTCAGCCTCGGCGATTTGTTGGTTGCTCAAGAGGAGTTCGATGAGTCGCTCGCGGACTGCCGTCCGCTGATCGTCGAGTTCGAGAACAAGACGATAGGCGGCAATTGCATCCTGCGGCTTGCCGATTTGCTCGGCAACTTTGCCTCGCAGCAAATGCGACTCCGGCCAGGTGGGGCGAGCCGTTTCCAGCGATTGAGCTAGTTGCTGCGCTTCTGCGAGCAAGGCACCGTTTTCATTTTTCTCGCCTTTAGCCACCTCGAGCAAACGCCGCGCGCGATAAAACCGCCACCAGGCTCCATCCTCCCCCTCAAATTCGTTTTTCAGTTGCTGCTCGCATTTCTCGATCGTCGCGAAATCCGCAGTCTGAAACGCCAACTCGACAAGCTCTTTGAGCCATTCAAGGTTGTCCGGATGAGCGGTCGATAATTCGGCCATTGCATCGCGGGCAGCAACGAGGTTCCCCTGGTGAGCCTGAATGCGGGCAAGCTGACGCAACACTTCCGATCGTCCCGGTTCCGGCAGCGAATCTTTCACGGGGGCCAAGAGCGCGCGGGCCTCGTCCACCATTCCACGCCGGACCAGTACGGTCGCTTTCGCCAAGAGCGCATCCGGCCGAGCGGGATTCAATTTTTGCCACGCGTCGAGCACGCGATCGGCATCGACGGTTTGCCCTAAGCGTTCGTATCCAGTAGCAATCGCTCGCAAGCACGCATCGTCAGCCGGATTTTCTTGCTCGGCTTTATTGAGGTCGGCAATTGCCTGCTCGCGACTTCCGCTGGCCATCTCATATTCTGCCTTCAAGACAAGCCATGGCCAATGGGAGGATTTGCTTCTTGCTTCCGCAGTCTCTGCTATCTCGGCCGAAGCATCTGCTGTCTTTAACTCCCGCTTCTGCGCTTCCTGTGCCTTCGCCTCCTGGGCCAGCACGGCATTGAACTTATCCCAATTGCGCTCTGCTTCAGGGTGGCGGATCTCATGTTGGAACAAGGCTTGAGCATAGAGCAAATTGAGTTCTGAAGACGCCCTTCCTTGCAACGCCGCCGGCTTGATCACCATTTCGAGGTGACGTATGGCGGCATCGACTTGCCCGGCCATCAAGCTGGATTTCGCCGCGTTCGCTCGAGCATCGGCAAGATCTGGATTCGCGGCTAATAGGTTCTCATACGCGACCGTTGCTCGATCCCACTGGCCGGATCGCATCAGAATCTCGCCGAGCATCCGCATGACCTGAATGGGAGCAGTGACGTACCGCTCGCCGTCCAAGGGCGTGAATTTCAAGTTCAGCAGTCGATCGAGGATCGCGGCTGCACGGAGCAGCCTGCCCTGAGCGGCCCACCAGCGGGCGTGGATCACATCCGTTTCCGCCTGCATCGAATCGCGCAGCGCTTGCGGTAAAATCGCTTGACTTTTTTGAATGCTCGCCTCGAGATCCTTCAGCACTGCATCGGCAGCGGCAAAATCTCGTTCGTCGATCAGTAAATCCGCCAATCGCCAACCGAGTAATAGATCGGTGCCGCCGACAGCCGAAATACCTGCGCGGAGCGATTTGATGGCGGCGCTACGATCCTTGCGCTCACTTTGTAGCTGCGCCAAATAAATGTAACCGCGTCGGTCCTTCGGACTCGCCACGACCAGCTTTGAAAAGAGCTTTTCAGCCTCGTCTCTCTGTTGGTTTTGAGCGGCACGCTCGCCCGCCGCCAGCAACACAGCGGGGTCGTCTGGCGCTTTGCGAATCGCCTCGTCGAGATCGTCGTTGGAACCGGCAAGGCCAAAGCGTTGACGATAACGATATCGAGCCAATAACGCTGCCGCCGACTGATTGTTGGCCTCGACCAATTGGTCGATAATTTGGTCCGCTAATTTGTCTCTTAGCAAATCGGAGTTGCTTCCGCCTTGGCCAGTATTTTGTAGCTCCAGCGTTAGTTTCTTGTTGCGGTAGATTTCGGCCGCACAGGCTGCCAGCTTCAAGTCGGCAGGGTTTTCCTGTAAGGCGCGAACGAGTTGATCTCGAATCGACGACCAATCGGCTTTGGCACTATTTAACGATTCGAAAAAGCTTGCAAGAGCAAGGATTTGCGAAGCCTTCGAGTCTTTCTGCTGGGCCCGTAGGACTTCACTCGCTTGAACTTTGGCATCACCAAATTTGGCGGTTTCCAGCAATAGCTCGGCCAATCGTAGCCGCACCTCGTGCCGCTCTGGAGCTAGCAGAACTGCCCGGCGAAATTGTGCGATTGCTTGGGTTTTCCCGCGCAAGTCCACTGCAATCCGGTCCAACAATTGGGCCAGCTCAATTCTTCCCTCGACGTCTTGAGGGCGAATTTGAACGTATTGCAACAAATCGCCGATGGCATCGTCGTATTTTTTCTCTTCCGCAAGCTGCTTCGACCGCTCTTTCAGGGATGCAGCCAGTTGGTTCACTTGCCAGCCGTGCCAGAAATACCCGCCCACTATTGCAAGCGCGCCGACGAGCGCGGTCGCAATCAACAGCGGTACATTGAGCACGTACTGAATATTGTTGACGGAGCGCGTCACAGAGTGTAGATCTTCGCGTGCGGTGGAACTATCGACGGAGAAATCGCCAGAGATCATTAACGGTGGTTATATGCGTACGATCCGTATTTGTGAGCATAGTGGCTCGTAGGCACCCCGCTCAGAACTACTCCGATGACATTGGCGCCGGCGCGCAATAATCGGTCGTAGGTGAGCTTGACTTGCGGTGCTCGACTCGTCTCTCGAAGGGTGCAAAGCAGCGCACCATCAGCGGCTTTGGCGACTACCAGCGATTCACTGGCGGAAAGAACGGGGGGCGTATCGACAACGATGTAGCGGTAATTAGGCCGAAATTGATCGAGCAGCGTCTTGAATGCGCCGTGTCCCATGAGGGTATGCGGGCTCTTGTGCAGCCGCCCCGCTGGCAGAAGGTGTACCAGTTGGTTTTTTCCTAGCTGAATCGCCTCCGGTGGCTGATTCTGCCCGTTGAGCACCTTGACGAGGCCCGGCTCCAGTGGCACCTCGAAAATCTGATGCAGATCGGGGGAGCGGATGTCGGCGTCGATCAACAGCACGGGTTGATTGCAGGCGCGCGCCAGGCTGACCGCCAACTGTGCCGACAGGCTCGTTTTGCCTTCACGGCTGACGGAGCTGACCACTGCGATGATTTGTAGATCGCGTAGTTCGTCGGACAACACGAGACTCGTCCGTAAGCTGTCGATGCTTTCCTCGAACACGTAGCGCGCCCGCGAAAGATTGCGCGCCCCCCGCGCGCGACCGAAGAGTCGCCGTATCGGCAACGCGGCAACTTCGCCCGCTACCGGCAAGTATGATTCCTCTAGAATTTGCTGGGCATCAAGAATTCGCTTGACTCGCCGTTCCCATGCGATCGCCAAGGCAAACGGCAGGAAGAATGCGGCCAATCCGGCCATGCCGGCCATTTTCAAGGGCGATTTCTCTTCAGGCGCCGCCGGGACGCTCGCCGGTTTTTGCAGCACCACTCGTTCCGGGGCGACCGATTCGGTCGTGAGCGCAAGCACGCGATCGGAAATTCGCTGAAACACCCCTTCTGCTTGCTCCAGTTCTCCCTTGGCAAATTCCAATTCGACGGTGTCACCTTGCGATTGCACTTGATTCTTGAGTTCTTTAGTCACGCGATCTTGCAGCAACGCATGTTGCCGAATCAAATTGGTCAATTGTATTTCTTTATCGTGAATCAGTTGGTCGCGTTGCAGTTTGTCGAGCGCAGAAATCTTTTGGCGCATTTCTTCGCGCAACTGCGACGTTCGCGTCGCTAATTTCTGTTGGTCATTTTCGACTTTATGCCGGTAATGCTCGACGTACTCCTTGCTTGCGGGACCGGCCTTCTTTTCCACCGCGACTAGCGCGCTCTGATCGGCCTCCAAATCGGCCTTTAGATGCTGAATTTCCTGATGCTCGGCAATGGACTCTTGAAGTTGCTGCTCCGAAACTTCTAATTTTTCACTGTTCAGCGTCTCCTTGAGTGCTTGCGTCTCCGCTTCCAGAATGGTTCGGTCCACCTCGGCGTGGATGAGCATGCCCTGCAAAACCGCCAGCGGGGATCCGATGACAGTCGTTTGGCGATCGCTGTTATCGATGAATGGATCCTTGTTGGTGATTTGCTTGGCCAAGCTGCGCACCGTGTCGCGGGCATTCTTCACTTCGTTGGCCCAGCGGTCCTTTTGTTTGTTGAGCAACTCGACGACCTTCATCCGCTGCGCAGCATTGTCTCGACTCGTGACATCCAGGTAGGAATCCACGATGGAATTGACGATCATCGCCGAGTTTTCCGGGTTGGGGCCGGCGAACGACACCTCAAACAATTCCGACCCTCCGACGTTCTTGACGGTCAGGCGTTTTTTGAGCCATTCCAGTGGATCGGTCTGTTCGTTGACTTCCGGAAGCTTGGAGATCTTGGGAGTGGACAGTAGCCTCTCGAGCACGATTGGGCCTCGAATCAGTTCGAGCTGCGTCTGCGAAAATCGCTGACCATCGCGCTCGGAACGAAAGGCCAAGTACTCTTGTTGCTCCTTGATTTGCAGCCATGCGGAGGCACGATAGCTTAGTTCAAACGATATCCAGGCGATAATCACCGCAGTGCTCGACAATATCAGCGCCAGCGGTAGCGCGATTTTCCACCATTGCTGCAGTGCGCGCAAGACGAAATTCAGCGTCAACGGATCCTTGGGGCCTAGGGAAGATCCACCAGCGGCTTGCTGCGCGATCGACGCCTTCGGCACGATCGACAGCGCACGCGCCGGCGGTCGTTTGTCGGGGAAATCACTCATGGCTGTTTGACCCTCAGAATCGGGCAGTGGTGCAAATCCAAGATGTATCCATACTAGGAAACGCTTGAGCTGAGCAGTTCGCGATTCCCAACGACTTGCGATTCGACAATCAATCGCTTCAGATACTGCGACAAGATTCCCAGCAATATGGCGGCTACGAAGATGGTAAACCAGCCGGCAAAGTCGTGAATCGATTGCCGGATTGCCTCGCCTGCAAAAACTCGGTATAGCAATGCCGTAGCCGTAATGCGAATGATGTTGGCGACGATGGCCGCCGGAATTGCACCGACCAGGATAACCACCTTATCCCACCACGGTCGTTTCGAAAGCACGGCAAAAACGTACGCCAATGCGATGACTCCAGTAAACATCCGCAGCCCGGAACATGCTCGGCTGATCTCCAAATGGATATCCCGAATCACGAGCGTAGTCCCTTCCTGCAGGGCCGGCTGCCCCAGTGACTGCAACAGCCAACAACTTCCCCGTGCGGCAATCTTTTGCAGTGGCAAACTGAGGGCAGTTTCCATGCGATACGGCAACGGCACCATAAAAAACAAGAAACCCAGCGCCGGCATTGCCCAGCGAACGACTGGCCAACCTCCCACCAACCACACAATGCCAACCACGTAAAGTATGAGCGACCAACCATCGAATGCTTCGATGAAGACGTTCGCTCCAATCCATCGCAGCGCCGCAGCGGCCGCGATCATCCCCAGGCCGGCGGCGTGGAACTGTCCATCAAAGCTCGGTCGCGAGGCGGCTCGCCAATAGAGAAATATCACCGCAAGGGGAATGACCAGGAAGCCGTGCGAATAGTCGTCGACGTTCCACCACGCGGTTACCAGATTGATCATCGTGGGCCAGTACGCCCAGATCAAAATCGCCGCCATGGCCGCAACCGCTGCTGCCTGGATCCGCGAAAGCGCAATTGCCGCTTCGGAAGGCAAAGCAGAAGTCTTGGGTAGTTTAGCAGCAGCGCGTTTCATGGCGCATCAGCAACTGCTACAGACCCCCAACTCAAGATAATCCTTACAGATGTTCAACTGTCGCAGCTTCCCGAAGAGTCAATTATTTTATCTGCGCGCACTCCGTTCCCGTCGGTTGCGCGACACCGATTTTTCTGCACGAATTTTGCTAACTATGTGCGTCATCCCTGAACGCAATCCCTCGCGAGTGAAACGGGTTTTTCCCCTGCGCGGCACACCTGCCGCAATCTTCGTTGCCTCATGCTGATCGTTTTTGGCCCGATCAATTTCAAGCAGCAGCCATGGCCTTGCCTTGGCCTGCACTGCAACTTGATCACGCACTTCTCGTCAATTCCAACACGACACGAAAACATCGGAGCTTCCAACTCGCTCGATCTTAGCCACGATACCACCAGGCGCCATACCGACGACTAACGGCAGCCAAAGATCACGGCGAACTTGGAATTGGTGAGGGAACGTGCTTATGATTACAACTTTGTTTTACTCAGCGTCGCTAACTCCTGGTTGCAAGCCAATTTCTCTTGTCCGTACATCCACACAAACAGATCATCCCAACTGAGCTGAAATCTGGTTCCAGTTAAACCAACCGCAACTTTAATTCAATCTCGCTTTCACCGAACTTCGGTACCATCGGCCATGCCACAGCGCATTACCAGCAACGAGCCTACGGCCAAGCACCAATGTCGCATAACCACCGCCCCAATCGACTTGTACCGGCCGCCTTGTCCCGTAAAATCCGCAATGCGATCGCAGTTTCGCCTTCGACAAGTTTCAGAGCGGGGTGAAACCGAGCGCCGATCTCGAATCGCAAGCTGGCGCCTATTTTGAAAACTGTTCCAGCAATGGGCAGAATTTCTGCCCATCCGTACTCTTTCCAGACTTCTCTGGCAAGCGAGGCATCCACAACGGCTGCAAATCCACCGCAATGACAAGTTTCGGCTGCCAATGCTGAACCTGCCGAGCCGGTCGTCGATCGTGATAGCTGTGCTACCATGTTGCCGTTCCTTTCCATTCCCAGGACGGCGGTGCCTCGCCCTTCCCCCCGAAAGTGCTTGCTCGATTGAATTAATATGGTAAGCTTGCGCCGTTTTCGCAATCCGATTTTGCGCAAAAAATTCTCGATTTTGCGATGCATCTTGAGAGCCTCCGATGAAATCACCAATCGACCGAATATTAATCCTATTGCAGCAGTATTCCGCAGGCACGAAAGACGCCCTTGCCGGGGCGCTGGAATTCTGGCGGGCATCGAATCAAAGTTTGGTACGTTGGGAATGTAGCGACGATTGCTCCTTCGAGGAGCTTCGTCGCTGGCAACCGCAGGGCGTAATCGCCATCATTCAGCGTGGTCGTACCGACCGCGCTTTTGCCACGCTCGACTGTCCGCTGGTTTCGCTAAGCTGCCAGCCACTGCGCGGCAATTGGCCACAATTAGTATTTGACCAAGCAACGCTTGGCCGCGCTGCGGCAACGCATTTATTGGGCCAGGGGCATCGACGATTCGTGTGTGTGTTCAACAGTCGAGATGAAAAACAAAAAGAACGAGCGGACGGCTTTACCCAATTGCTCAAGAAGGAATCGATTTCGAAAATATGGTCCTGCCAAATGACGGGCTCGAGTCTGTTCGAGGACGGTCGGCCATGCACTGGCGAGAGCTCCGCGGTCGATTTACTCGAGTTGCCTCAGCCGATAGGTGTTTTTGCAGCGACCGACCACCTTGGTTTTCAACTCTGCGAACTCGCTAGGCGCCAACAGCGCCGCATTCCCGACGATTTTTCGATCGTTGCGGTCGGAGATCATCGGGGCATTTCGGAACTATCGCTGCCAACCTTGTCGACGGTGGAGATTCCGTGGCGTCAGCTAGGTATGGAAGTTGCTCAACTGCTACATCGTCATCTGCAGCAATCGAGTCTTGCTGCGCAGGTTGTTACTGTCGCTCCTCAGGTCGAAATGCGAATTCGGCAATCGACAGATTCTTATGCCGTCACCGATGCAGATCTGGTTACGGCTTTGGCGTATATTCGCCAGAATCTGCACAGATCGATCACGGTCGCCGACGTCGCCCGTAAGGCATCCTTGTCGCGTCGCGTTTTAGAGTTGCGGTTTTTGGAACATTTGCGGCAAACGCCGATGGAATTCATTCGATTGCTTCGCCTTGAAACTTCGCGCAAGCTCCTCAGCGACCAGCGCAAATCCATTGCGCAGATTGCGCAGCAATGTGGATTCAGCAGTTCGACCCATTTTGGCGTCGCCTTTCGCCGCCAGTATACGATAACGCCCTCGGAATTCCGCCTGCGAATGCGCAGTGGTTCGGATGTCAACGCCGAGCGACTCAGCACAATCGCCGACGACGAATCGCCCACAAACGGCGAGATGCTCCGACAGAATTGGCCATAGTTCGGGCCAGTAGGAAGTCCCTTTGGCAAACGAGGCCGCAGCCAGGGCGCGAACAGGCGAGCAAAGGCTATTTTATCACCAGAGGCCGCAGCCACTCGCAAAACTTTTGTAAGCCACGCTGCAGCGAAACCTGCGGGTCGTAATGAAGTAGCGCTTGTGCTTTGGTAATCGATGCGCAAGTCCGCTCGACGTCTCCTGGTTGAGCCGGTAGCCACTGAATCGTCGCGCGGCGACCCAAGGCCAATTCGATTTCGCGCACTAGTTGCAACAGGCCAATATCGCGATGATTGCCAAGATTGATCGCCTCGAATGAGGATTGCTGATACGAAATAGCTGCCATGATGCCGTCTACGATGTCGTCTACATAGGTATAATCGCGGGTACTGGAACCGTCGCCAAACAGTGCAATTGGACGATCGGCCAAAATCGACTGGGCGAATCTGCGAATCGCCAAGTCTGGTCGTTGACGAGGACCATAGACGGTAAAAAACCGCAGCGCGATAAACCGAATTCCAAACAAAGCGGAATAGACGCGACCGAGTGCTTCTCCGGCTAACTTGCTGGCCGCATAGGGACTGATTGGGCTGGGTGCCGAAGAATCCTCACGCCAGGGGAAGTCCGAATTGTTGCCATACACGCTAGACGAAGAGGCGAATACGAACTGACGAACGGTCCGCCGGCGCGCATACTCCAGAAGTTGAGTTGTCCCCAGCACATTCACGCGCTGATACTCGATGGGCCGTTCAAGCGAGGGTCGCACTCCGGCCAATGCTGCCAGATGCACAATGGCGTCGAACGACTCTGAGCCGAGGCGGTCGTTCAAATTGTCGTTGACGATATCGGCTTCAATCAAGCGAATGCGGTCAAGCTGCAAATGTGGCTGGAGATTACGCTGCTTTTCTTCCCTCGAATAGAAAGCATCAAAGTTGTCGATGACCGTCACGTCGCGACCTGTTGCAACGAGCCGATCGATCAGATGGCTGCCAATGAATCCCGCACCACCCGTGACAAGAATTCGATTCACCGTTGCAAAGCGCGCACTCTGGCAAGCGCCGTAAGAGGAGGCAGTTTCACCGATCCAACCGGCAATTCACCCTTGCTGTATAACCGGTACGCCGCGATTCAACCATGCAGCGCGGCGCGATCGAACTGCCCATTATACCTAGACCGTGCGGACCCGATAGTCGTGCTGCGCCACATGAAAGGTCAACGACTGCTCTGCGGTCGCGGCGATTCGGCGTTGGGCTTTGGACTGACAATCACCAAGCGCGAACTAGATCCAGCGGAAACTTTCGACATTGGTTCCGGTCGCGGCGAATCGTCGAACAGGTCGGGAGGCGCGGGGGCTTCTTCCGCGGGAATGACGGGCTTCGATGGCGGCCGAACTTCTTCGGGCACGACTTCAAACCGCTGATGCAAGAGCGGCACATCCGATTCTTGCGGCCGTGCATTGATCATCGGTTGCGCAGGAGGCTCATGCATAAAGGGCATGAGCGGCCACTCGGGACACTCCGCATTTGCTGCCGGCGGTGGACAGGGAGGGCAATTGCACGACCACGACTGCCAGCAGGTTGGATGATAGCCGTGGCATTCAGGGTCGAGAGGAGCGACATAATCGGCGTGGCAATGAATGCGGCAGGGAGACGGATTCTTCAGGTGGACCTGGTTATGGCTTATGCAACCACTCAGCAGCACGAGCGCTACGCTCGCGGTGGTCCAGCCCCTGTTCCCCCCGGAAAATGACATGTGTGATTTACCGAATCGAAGTTCTTTTTCTGGTCAGCCGATCTTGTCGGATACCGTTCGCTCAAGAAAGTGCTAAAAACCACCGCCACCGCCACCAAAGCCGCCGCGTTTTAAGTTAAACACGGTACCGCTGCCCAGCAGCGTGATTCCAAAAACTCGCTCCATCGGCGAAATGATTTTTGCCATCAAATTGTCTGTCGCCACCAATTCATCTTGAGCAACGTAGACTCGATCTCCGGGCAGCAACTGGTAGTTGGTGGTGGGATCGCCGCGCTGGGTTAATCCGACCCAATCCACCGGCATGATTTGGTCGCATCCCTCCGCGTTGTGGCCGGGGCGAGCGATCCAAATCGTGGTCGAGGAAACCGACGTCAAACCACTGATCTGAGAAATGGCGTCGAGCACCGTCTCGTTGCCGGTAACTGGGAACTTGCTCACTCCATCTCCCAGTTGGGCGCCTTGTGTTACGACGTAATAATTCTTGCTGTTGTAAGCGTAGACATCGACCGACACTTCAGGCTCCTCTAGGGACTGCGAGAGGTGCTGCTCGATCGAGCGTTTCGCCTCGGCGAGCGTCTGTCCTACGACCAGCACACTTCCGTAGGTGCCCAGTGTCACGGTGCCATCTTGAGTAACCAGGTGTTGCCCACTGATTTGTTGTTTGCCGGCGATGTCGCCCAGTGCCAGGCTCAGAATCGGATCCTTAAGCGTCTGCTTGAGTTGGGTTTCGATCGCAGTTCGAGCGGTGTCCACCGTCATGCCCGATACTTTAACGCGCCCGTACGGATACCCAAGATTGATTACGCCCCCTGGTTCCACCACAAACGTCCCGGAGATCGGCGCATCGGGCAGCGTGTTGGTAACCTGCAGAACGACGGAGTCGAAAGTTCGCAGCCGGTAAGGGGGCTTTGGAACTGCATTGATTGCGTCAATCTGCAGCACATCTGGAGGTTCGATGCGGTAGGTCGGCAGAATAACCTTGGTTAACTCTCGCGGCGCCATCGGATGGACGGCTAGATCCACCGCAGGGCGATTTGGAGCAGCAGCATGCGGAAGAATTCCGCAACCACTCATCGCCAAGAAGCCGACGAGCGCAGCGGTCAACTTCAAAGGTTGGATTGCGTGACGTTGCATCCGATGATCAATTCTGGGAACGGCGACTGCCTATTTTCCGGAGTTATTGCGTTTACTCCGGAGGGGCAGACTTTCGATACAATCCCCCGCAGTTGGCATTATCGGAACAAATCGTAGAGAAAGATTATTCGATTCGACGAACCGAATTACAGACGCAGCTAGCACCGGCGAACTGGAGCCATGCGAGTAGAGGCAGCGGACGATCCAGCGGTTTAAACAGCAGCTTCGCTAGCTGGACGGCACATTGGGAGAGATTCGCTAGCTGCTAGCACGCAGGCATCGAATATTCAAACGACTTGAATAGGACAAGGCCACCGCAGTGTTGAACGATCCAGAGTCGCATGGAAGTAGTGCCTGCAAGCTTCTCTCGCCGCCGCTTCAGCCAGTGTGTACCGTCGATGGCCCGATGCGAGTCGAGCATCAGCCGCTATCGACCACGAGTTGGTTTGCTCTGGCGATTTCCGCTGCCCGATCCTGGGTTGGCGGAATAATAATGGGACAGATTGCCGTAAACGGATGAATGTCCAGTTGGTGCCACGGCAGCAGGCTTGTTTTGCAACGTGTTTTGCTGTTGAACTTCCTGATTCAAATTTGAAATCTGAGTCTGCTGAATCTGGTTGATTTGTGTCTGATTTCGATACGGCTCAACAAAAGTGTGGTAATTGGGAAAAAAGCCGACTTGAGGCCGAGTCAGGAATAAATATGGGCTTAAAGTCGGCTTGGCCGAGCGATAAGACGGCGCCTTCTGTTGCGCAAAGAGCGCTTTACCAGTTATCAGGATTGAAAGCATGACTAGCAAGCCAATGCATCGATTTTTCATGATTACCTCCGATGCCCAAATTCGAACCCTAAAGAAATGCTTGAACTAGAATGCTTAACGATTATTGTCGGCATTATCGGTCGGGCTTGTCAAGCTTACACCGACGGACTTACGAAAAATCAACTCCAGGCCCAATATATGGGCGTCGAAACAACGCAACGATACGTCACCGCTTGCGACGACCGACTGTGAATTGGACGAGATCAATACGCTATCGCCGCGAAATCCAGCCCAAATCGAGCGATAGCACAAAGAGCATCAGGGTCAGCAGAAAAATCATTCCTGCGTAGGTGAAGGCAATCATCACTCGCTCGCTGGCTGGCTTGCCGCGGAGCCCTTCGTAGATCAAAAACACCATGTGCCCGCCATCGAGAACCGGAATCGGGAGAAAATTAATGACGGCGAGATTAGCGCTGAGCATTGTCAGGAACAGCAAGAACGACGAAAACCCTTCCTTAACTTTCATGCCTGCCATTTGGGCGATGCCGACGGGGCCCGACATCATTTTCACCGAGATCCCGTCTTTCTTACCGAGCCGCTGTAGGAAACGATAAACCATCAGCAGGTTATCGACGGTTTCTTGGCTCCCCAGTTTGAACGCCGCGGGAACCGATCCGGCCATTTGAATAAAGGTCACGGGGTCGAAGTTAAACCCTCGATCGGGCAAATTCCAATCGCTACCGTCTTCAAGCTTGGCCGGCGTGGGCACTAGTTCCACCGCACGCTCTTGACCGTCGTGCAAAACCCACAGTTTGACTTTCGCGCCTGGTTCGCTGGACGTAAACTCGCGAAAGACTATTTGCGGCCACTGCAGGCTGTTCTCGGAGAGATCAAGAACTTCCGAGTCCTTCTTTTGCGGCTGCTCTTGATCTTCCGCGCCGTCTTGCTTTGCGGCTTTGACTCCCTGCGGCTGTTCGGCGTTGGGTTGTTCCTTGGGTGCCAAGAATTGAATCTTCGCTACCACGTCGCCCGCCGCAATTTGCGCCTCTGCGGCAGGGGAACCTGGCATCACTGCCGCCACCGTAGGCTCGACATAGTAGGCAATTCCCAGGCTCTGAACGATCATCGGATCCATGGGCAATCCCAACGGATAATACCATGGAGACGGATGAGGCTTGAGGGAAAAATCGAGCGTCGTGGACTTGCCATCCGTCGTGGTCCGCTTGACCTGCAGCGACAGCGATTGATCGCTCTGCGCGATCGCCGCAATGCGATTGGGCAACGTCAGAGGATTGCCAACGTTTTGACCATCGATGGACAGCAAGACGTCCCCCTCTTTGATTCCGACCTTGGCCGCGGGGGAATCTGCTTGCACCCCAGCGATTGGCCCCATCGTCATCACCGCACCAAGATCGTGTACGCGCGCGGTTGGGACCGTTATAGATATCGACTTGGACGCAGCATCCATTTGCTGCTCGATTTCTTCGGAAGTCTGCTCCGCTTCCGCGGACTCGTGAATCGATTTTCTCAATTCAGGCGACGAGCGAAGAATTGTAACCCGCAGCGGTTCATCGACGCGCCGCAACAGCTGCTTAAGAACATCGGTGTGATTTTCGAGCTGTTGGTCGTCGATTTGGGAGAATTTGTCTCCACCTTGAAGTGCGGGGACCGCGTGGGCGGCGGCCGTATCGGGATTCGTCGGGTATTTTTCATCGAGCCGCAATTGCAACTCGGGCTGAACTCCGATCAAGGGAATCCCCACGCGGTTTTCGGGATGCAGCCGTACGACAAATGGTTTGGGAACACCGGGGCGCTTGATTTCAATTTCGATTCCTTCCACCGAGTCGCTCTACGGAACGCGCGTCTTGAGATCGCGATAGCGTGGATGATCGAGGCTGCCAATGCGAATGATTTCGTCGCCTGGTTGCAGATTCGCTTTCCAGGCCGCCCCACCGGCCGTGACTGCTCCGATCGTGCAGGGCGTTTCTCGAACGCCTAACCCGTAAGCCAGCGAGGCCATTAGGAACGCAAAAATCACGTTCATAATCACGCCGGCCGAAATGATCGCCATACGCTTGGGTACGCTTTGGGCCATGTAGCTGCGCGGATCGTAGGTTGCACCTGGATCGGAAGCTGACTCCGCCGGCAACTCGCTATCGGTTACGGTCGGTGCAATGTCGGCCGTGGGAGAGGACGTCGCTGGCATCGAATTAGCCTCGGCCCCAGTAGCATGTTCCGCTGGGAGCTTGGATCGTCGCGCTTCCTCCGCCATCCGCGACGGGTTATCGTCTTGCCCGAGCATCTTCACGTATCCGCCCAGCGGCAAGATTCCGATGCCGTATTCCGTTTCACCCCACTGAAACTTGGCTAATTTAAGGCCGTAGATGTCGAAGCCGAGATAAAACTTCTCGCATTTCACCCCACAGGCCTTGGCGACCAGGAAATGCCCTAGCTCGTGAACGAAAATTACGAAACCCAACCCGGCGGCGACGGCGAGTATGACCAGCCAGTTTGACGGGTTGGCTAGCCAGAAGATCCAATCGATTCCAGCGAAAATGCTTAAATGCATACCCAACGTGTTACCTCCTCACGGGCCCAGCGATCGACCTGCAACAATTGTTCCAGTGTCGGTTGCGCGTCGTAGGTGTGATTTTCAACAATACGACGGCAAACCGGCACAATTTCGGTAAATTCCAACTCGCCGGCCAAAAAACCTTTGACGGCCTCTTCATTGGCCGCGTTCAAAACCGCTCCCGTCGTGCCTCCGCTACGGGCGGCTTCGTGGCCGAGTTCCAGAGCCGGAAATCGTTCGGGATCGGCCGGCTCAAAATCAAGCCGCAGCGCGCTGGCAAGGTTCAGCTTTGGCGAAATCCCCGCCAGCCGCTCTGGATACGATAAAGCATACTGAATCGGCAGCTTCATGTCGGGTGGGCTGAGCTGGGCCACGACCGAGCCGTCAATGTATTCGACCATCGAATGCACGACCGATTGCGGATGAATGACCACTTCGATTAGCTCGGGACGCAGATCGAAAAGCCACCGGGCTTCGACGACTTCCAAGGCTTTATTCATCATCGTGGCGGAGTCGATCGTGATTTTCGGCCCCATGTCCCAAGTCGGGTGCTTCAACGCTTGTTCTACTGTGACGCGAGTGAGCTGATCTTGCGAAAATCCACGAAATGGCCCGCCGCTGGCCGTCAATACAATTCGCTTGATTTCTTGGTTCCCGCCCGCCTGCAAGCATTGAAACACGGCACTGTGTTCGCTATCGACCGGCAAGATCTTGGCCCCAGTTTCGCGGGCGCGCCGCATGACGAGTGACCCGGCCATGACGAGCGTTTCTTTATTGGCCAAAGCGATTCGTTTTCCGGCTTCGACAGCCGCCCAAGTGCTTTGCAGTCCGGCGGATCCGACGATCGCAGCGACAACGGTTTCAATGTCGGGCGATGCAGCAATTTCCGCAAGCCCATCGTCGCCGACGATTAGATTGGTTTCCGCAGGAAGTGCCGACCAGTCTTGTCGTGCAGCCGCGTTTGGGTCTGTTACCACAATCGATCGCGGACGGAACTCTTGCGCCTGTTCTAACAAAAGGTGCGTCTTGCTATGTGCCGCTAATGCCACTGGCCGAAAGCGCCCTTCAGAAACTGACGCCACTTCGAGCGTGTTGACCCCGATCGAGCCAGTCGAACCTAGAACGGCGATATTCGTCATACGCTGCGTTTGGCGGTGAGATCGAAGATAAAGAGGCGATTTCCATCGGGATTCTAAGTGTACCCTGCACTTGCGGCAACTGGAAACTGGACCATGGGTTAGAAATACTCCCGACAGCCAATCGTTGAGATCGTTTTCGACAGCCGCCACGGTCGCATGCCCTAATCGGATCTGCGCACTTCAGGAAGCAGTTGGGGTGACCTCGCTTCCAAGCGGCGCGGCTCGGAGTTGTGTTAATCGATAATGGTAAAATCAGAAAGACGTATATCCCAACAACTTTGGGCAGCAAATTGAATTGGGCAAATCGACGATTGGTTGATCGCATTGGTGCCGATTTTGCCTACTTTACCGCAGGAATTGGCGGTAAGTTCGTCCGAAATACTGCTCAGTTGTACGAATCGACGGGGCGGCATACGATGAACAGTAGACTTAATTCTACAGTTTGAGCGGTAGATCGGATCGGCTCGCGGCCCGTCGTCGGTGTGCGCGGCCCAAGAACTTACGAGAATTGCACTTTCGAATGGAAAAAAAATCGAAAACTACCAGGCCCGACGGCGGCAAAATCAGGCCTGAGAAGAAACCCACGCCAGTCGGCAACAACTTCGTCTGGTATCTCCTGGCGCTGGGAATAGGAATCGTTCTCGTTTTGGGCTGGCTGCGCCAAGATGCTCCTCACGAATTGTCGTACTCGGATTTTGAAAAGATCGTGGAAGCATCTCGTAGTAGCGGCGGCTTTATCGTCGAGGAAGGGACGAAAGAAAAACCTCAAGCAGTGCGCTATTACGACCCTACGGAGATTCTGATTTCCACGCACGACATCACAGGCAAGATCCATCGCGACGTGCTCACGAAAACCGCAGGCGGCACTCCCCAAAACTTCGAACAGCGTGACGAATCCAATTTGGCCTCGTTCCACGTCAACAAGACGCCCGGAGATGCAGGGGATGAGACGCTGAAAAAAATGCTGACAAAATACGGCTTCCGCTACGACATTGCCGAAGGCCCCAGCCAGTGGCGCGGATTGATGCAGATGGTGGGGCTGACGGCCGTAATGCTGATCGCGCTGTTTTTCATCTTGCGAAGGCTCGGCGGCGCTGGCAGCCCAATGGCCTTCGGTCGTAGCCGCGGCAAGATGTATGCGCAAGAAGATATCGGCATCACGTTCGAGGACGTAGCGGGCATCGATGAAGCCGTCGAAGAATTGCGCGAAGTCGTTGAATTCTTGCGAACGCCCGAACGCTACCAGGCGCTCGGAGGGCGGATTCCCAAAGGTGTGTTGCTCGTGGGTCCGCCGGGAACGGGCAAGACGCTGCTGGCTAAAGCCATTGCCGGCGAAGCGGGCGTGCCGTTCTTCAGCCTGTCAGGCTCCGATTTTGTCGAAATGTTCGTCGGCGTTGGCGCGGCTCGGGTGCGCGATATGTTTCAACAGGCCGAATCCAAGGCACCGTGCATCATCTTCATCGATGAACTCGATGCCCTGGGAAAAACTCGCGGTACCAGCGTCGTCGGCGGCCACGACGAGCGGGAACAAACCCTCAACGCATTGCTCGTCGAGATGGACGGATTCCGCTCCAACAGCGGCGTGATTGTGATGGCCGCGACGAACCGGCCGGAAACGCTCGATCCCGCCCTGCTGCGGCCAGGCCGATTTGATCGCCACGTCCTGGTCGATCGCCCCGATGTGCGAGGCCGCGAAGACATCCTCAAAGTCCACGTGCAAAACGTGAAGCTGGGGAGCGACGTCAACCTGAAGGATATCGCCGGTCTAACTTCCGGCTTCGTCGGCGCTGACTTGGCAAATCTGGTCAACGAAGCCGCTCTGCTCGCGGCTCGCAAAGGGAAAAATTCCGTCGGCATGGATGAATTCAACGAAGGCGTCGAACGCGTCACGGCCGGCTTGGAGAAGCGAAAACGCGTAATTCACGCCGACGAAAAGCAGCGAGTGGCCTATCACGAAGCCGGACACGCGCTGGTCGCGTGCAGCCTGCCGAATACCGATCCGGTGCATAAAGTTTCGATCATTCCGCGCGGATTGGCGGCGCTGGGCTATACGATGCAGCGCCCTGAAGACGACCGCTATTTGATGACGCAAAGCGAATTGGAAAGTCGCATTCAAGTGTTGTTGGCAGGCACGATCGCCGAGGAAATGACGTTCGACGATGTTTCCACCGGCGCGCAAAACGACCTGGAACGCGCCAGTGACATTGCCCGTGCGATGGTGATGGACTACGGCATGAGCCGCATGGGCCGGGTAAATTTCCGCGAAACAAACGGCTCTCCCTTTCTGCTCGGCAATGGCGGTGACGTCGGTCGGCCGCGAATGCACAGCGAGCAGACCGCCCGCGAGATCGATGAAGAAGTGAAACGTATCATCGACGAATCGATGGATAAGGTGCGGCAGATTCTTGCCGCGCGGAAGGAATCGCTCGAAGCGCTCTCCAAGCGGTTGATCGAACGCGAAGTCATCGATGGCGACGAATTGAAGGAAATCATCGACGACACTTCGTCTAGCCCGCTAATCGTTCCTGGCACGACGGCCGAACGTAAACGCTACTCACCATCAGCCGTCGAAGCGCCGCTACCGCGCGAATGCGATCCCGCGGAAGGCAGCATGTAGGCGCGGCATTGCCAACCCGCCAGAGCGCTGCGTGAAAGTGATCATCTGTTTTATAACGGCCGCGATGCTAGTTTGCGCTGATCTCCAAGTTCGCGACGACGGTCTCGGGCGGGAGCGACTTGCTACCAGATGTTGCATGTGCTCACGAAAAGCCAACGTCGAATCGCAACGCAGGGAGTGCCAATCAGAAACAGCGATTCGAAGCGGATTTCTTTTCCCCTTGTGATAAAATTCTGGCATTCGGTCCACCATCTGGGTAGATTATCCAGCGGGCGGCTGGATGCGACACAATCGGGCGACCGCAGACGCCAACGCAAAACGACAGTGAAGGGAATCGCGGTTAATCTCCACCGCGGCTTCGCCGATGGGCAGAGTGAAGCTGCAAATGCAACTCGACTCAGAATGTCGCTACTTGGCGATTTCCTTATGTAGCCTCGAATGTTCAACAGGATTGCCTACCGATGGCGTCACAACTCTCTTTCATACGTCGTTGGAATCGCCGTCGTCCTACTCGCAGGCGAGATCTGCGGTTTGCGTCGTCCATCGAGCGACTGGAAGACCGCCGAATGTTGGCCGCGACAATCACCGTGGATACAACGGCCGACAGCAATCTCCGGGATGCGGAACTGACGCTGCGCGAAGCAATTCTCATCAACAATCGAACGCTGTCATTTGCAACGCTAACCGTCGCGGAGCAATCGCAGGTCGTCGGAACACCCACCGCAGGCGACGCCGACACGATTCGATTCAATATCGCCGGCGCAGGTCCGCACACGATCAGCCCCGCAACAGCGCTCGATAATATTACCGACCCGGTCACGATCGACGGCTATTCTCAACCTGGCGCGAGCGTGAACAAGGGCGGGTCGTCGCAAGCACTCAACACCGTGCTGAAAATTGAATTAGCGGGAATCCTTTCTGGCG
This sequence comes from Pirellulales bacterium, assembly GCA_020851115.1. Lineage (GTDB taxonomy): Bacteria > Planctomycetota > Planctomycetia > Pirellulales > JADZDJ01 > JADZDJ01. Next base: position 7,348 of record JADZDJ010000278.1, on the reverse strand, counting down.
GCGCAACCGGCCTTCGCCTGGCTGCCGGATCCGGGGGTAGCACGATTCGCGGGTTGGCGGTGAATCGATTCAGCAACAATCTTTGGATCGACTCCAGCGGAAATACCATCGTCGGTAATTTCATCGGTACGAATATCGCCGGCACTGCGGCAATGGCCGGTGCCGCCAATGGTGTGTTGCTGATTTCGTCGGCGAATAACACGATTGGCGGCGCCAATGCCGCCGAATGCAACTTGATTTCCGGCAACGGCACCAACGGCATCACTATCGTGTCCGCAGCAGCGGATGATAACGTGATTCAAGGTAATCGGATCGGCACGGACATCACCGGCACTCTGGATCTCGGCAATAAGATTTATGGCGTTTACACTTTCCATGCCGAAAGAACCACGATCGGCGGTGGTGCAGCGGGCGAAGGCAACTTAATTTCCGGCAATGACAATGACGGAATTTATTTGGACGATGAATCTCATCATGCGATCATTCAGGGCAATCTGATTGGCACCGACCGGACTGGCCTACAACCGCTTGGCAACGGCAATGACGGAATCGGTATCGAATCTACTTCGTTCACGACGATCGGCGGTATGGCAGTGGGCGAAGGCAACCTGATTGCGAAAGGTGCCGCGGCGATCAATGTCCAAAACGCCACTGGCACCGCGATCGTCGGAAATCACCTGGGGACTGACAGCTCGGGCAGCGCGGATTTGGGCAATCTTAGCGGCATCTTCCTGTCGGGCGACCACTCGGTGGTGAAAGGAAATACCATCGCTTTTGGCATGGCCGGAATCCAGATTGGCTTCACTGCGACGTCGACCGGCAATCTCGTCTCGCAGAACTCGATCTACTCGATTGCCGCGGCCGCGCCGATCGATCTGATTTATTTTGCGGTCCCTACGATCGGCCCGAATTTTCCACAAGACGCCGACGACAGCGACATCGGCGCCAACAATTTGCAGAATTTTCCAGTCATTACCAGCGTCACGGACCAGGGCGCCACGACGCACGTCGAGGGAATGCTTTCCAGTCAACTCAACTCGAACTACCGATTAGAATTCTTCGCCAGCGCCCTGCCTTCCAGCAGCGGCTTTGGACCGGGCCAAACGTTCCTGGGGGATCTCAATGTGAACATTGGCGGCGGCAGCAATACGATCAATTTTGCGATCGACCTGCCGGCCCTGCCTGCTGGGCAGCCCTATGTGACGGCCACGGCCACCGACATTACTGATTCCGGCGGCGGCCCGCGCAACAACACGTCGGAATTCTCTGCCGCTGTGCCGATCGATACCGTCTTCGCCGTCACCAACACGGCTGACGGCGGCGGCGGTTCGCTGCGCGAGGCGCTGACCGCGGCTAATTTTGTCGCCGGCATGAATACGGTTCGTTTTGAGATTCCTGCCAACGATCCCAACCATCTTTACTATCAAGACGACGGCGTTGCGGGTCAGCTCTCGCCGGTGAGCATTAACACCACGAGCGCAGCCAGCGACGCCGGTATTGGCGACATCGATCCCGATTGGCCACACAGTTGGTATTCCATCGAACTTGCTTCGCGGTTGTTCGTCACCGATAGCGTGTTGATCGACGGTTACACGCAACCTGGAGCAGCCGCGAATACCAATCCGGTCGGACAAGGCTTGAATTCCGTATTGAAGATTGAAATCAACGGCGAAGCGAGCGGCAGCCTCCCTGCGCTGACCGGCATGATCCACGTGAACACCAGCAATGCCACCCTTCGCGGGCTGGCGATCAACCGTGTCGTCGGCCAGAAAATTCAACTGCAATCGGGAAGCGGCAACAAGATCGAGGGGAATTATCTCGGAACCGATGTTTCCGGCACGATCGGCTTTGCCATTCCCTATGGTTACGAACCCGCTTTTGCCGGCGTCGGCACTAGCGGATCGGCCGTCGCGGTGACGAACAACACGGTCGGCGGCACAACGCCGGCAGCTCGCAACCTGATCTCCGGCAATGCCGCTGGTATCGGGCTGTTCGATGCCGCGACTAGCAATTTCATCGAAGGCAACCTCATCGGCACCGGCCGTTCCGGCACAATTAGCTTGACCAACACCGTTGGCATCTATCTTGACGCGCCGGCCAACACAATCGGCGGGGCAACGGCTGCCGCAGGGAATATCATTTCGGGTAACGAAACGGGTATTTTGTTGAATTCCTACGCCGGTGACGGCAACCTGATTCAGCATAATTTTATCGGCCCCGACGTCACCGGCCTGCTGGGTCTGAGCAATGGAAATGGAATAGTTGTCCAGAGCGACAACAACGACATCGTCGAAAACACCATCGCCTTCCATGGCAACGAGTTCATCGGTTCAGATGGCATCGTCGTCTTTGGCTCGGGCAACCTGATCTCGCAGAACTCCATTTTTTCGAACTGGGGAATTGGCATCGACCTGGGGAATAATGGACACGACACCAACGACATTCCGCCACAATCCGTTCCGCCTGATCAGGACATGGGCGCAAACGGTCTTCAGAATTCACCCGTGCTGACGGCGGTTACCGACACCGGCGGCGGCACCGAAATTCAGGGTACGCTGGCTAGCACGCCCAATTCGAACTTCCGCATCGAATTTTTTGCCAACGTTGAGCGCGACCCGCTGCCTTCGCTCAGCTACCCTGGTCGTCCCTACGAATATGGCGAAGGCAAAACATTTTTGGGATTCGTCGACGTCGCCACTAACTCCAGCGGCAATGTCAGCTTTACGGCCAATGTCGCGGCGCTGCCCAACGACGAACAATACGTGACCGCCACCGCCACGGATATCACAGACAGCGGTAGTGGGCCGCGGAGCAGTACTTCGGAGTTCTCGCGCATCTTCCCGCTGGGCGGGAACAGCACCATTGTAAAAAACACTCGTGATACCGGTGTCGGTTCGCTGCGCGAAGCAATCATTGTTTCGGAATTGAGCGACGGCGCCGATGCCATCACGTTTGCGATTCCACCGACTGATCCTCGTCATTTTTTCTATCAAGATGACGGCGTGGCCGGGCAGGTAAGCCTCGCGATGATCGCTACCACGACCGAGGCCAACGACGCCAACATCGCGGCGATCGATCCCGACTGGCCGCATAGTTGGTTTTCCATTCGGACCAGCAGCGACCTGCCCGCGATTTCGCAGCAACTAAATATCGATGGCTACTCGCAACTCGGCAGCAGCCAAAACACGACTCCTGCGCCTGGTGGCCTGAACACGGTGCTGAAGATTGAACTCGACGGCTCGAATGTCGTCGCCGATGGGCTGTATTTCGATTCGGGCGCGGAAGTAAGCCTGGTTCAAGGTTTGGTGATCAATCGTTTTGGTGGCAATGCGATTCATCTAAGATCGCTCGGTGGAAACCGAGTTTACGGCAGCTTCCTCGGCACCGATGTTTCCGGCACGGTTGAACTTGGCAACGGCGAAGACGGTGTTTTGCTGCGAGGTTCGGCATTCAATCGCATCGGCGGCGTCGATCCAGCCATGCGCAATCTGATCTCAGGAAACGGGGCCAACGGCATTGAACAGCGCCTTTCCGGAGGCGATCAGTTCCAAGGCAACCTGATTGGCATGGATCGTACTGCAACTCAATTCCGGACCAACGAGGGCACGGGAATCCTGCTCGTCCAGGCACCGTTCGAAATGATCGGAGGAACTTCCGCGGGCGCGGGCAACGTTATTGCCACCCACGGCTCCGACGCCATTCAATTGCTCGACAATAAGTTTCCAGCGCTGGGCGCTGCGGAAGCATCGATCGTGTCGCTCGAACCGCTGCGCGACGAGGCGCAAGCCGTGTTTGATGCCCGCGATCAGTTTTTCAGCACCAATACTTTTGACGACGCGATGGGAGTGTTCATCGCCGTTCTGGCTTTCGTCGAAGCGGCCTCTCAACAAGGCATTCCAGATTTTTACGCTCAAGTCGATTCGTTCTTGGGCAATCAAATCTTCGTCATGGACGTTCCCGGTCATCTCGGCGAGTCGCTGGGCATTGATCTGGTCGGCGACGGCATAACGCCGAATGATGCTCAAGACGCCGACGGCGGCCCGAACAACCTGCGGAATTATCCCGTGCTGACGTCCGCCGCGACGAGCGACGCAACGACGAGTGTTCATGGCACGTACAATGGCGTTCCCAATAGTGCATTTCGCATCGAACTGTTCGCAAATTCGCAGTTGCTATTGGCCGGTCACGGGCCAGGGGAAAAGTTCCTTGGATTCACCGAGGTCACGACCGATAACAACGGCAATGCATCGTTTGATTTCATCGCTCCGATGGTTGTCTTGGCAGGGCAATTCATCACTGCCACGGCAACGTATCTGTTCGATCTCGACGAGAACCTAGCCACGCCGATGATGCCGCTAGAAACCTCCGAATTTTCCGCTGGCCGCATCGTCGTGGCGGCGCATCCCGGTGATTTCGACAGCGATGGCGATGTCGACGGGGCCGACTTTATCGCATGGCAAACGCACTATCCGACGGCCAGCGGCGCAACCTTGGCCACCGGCGACGCCGACGGCGACGGTGATGTGGATGGGGCGGATTTTGTGATTTGGCAAATCAATTTTCCATACACGCCTAGTCCGGGAGTTGCGCAACCGACCCGCGCGGAAAACCTCGACGGCTCCGTCGGTACGGAGCCAATCCACAGCGCGGCCGCCAGCATCGCCGCAGCACTTGCTCCACGAAAGGCAGCACTGCACTCACTTCGACCGCCGATCTCCGCTAGTTCCGGCACTGCTCACGGGATGAATTCGGTGGCGGCCGCCCTTGGGCAGGCAATGTCGCCAACGAGTCTTGCGTCCACCAAGCCGACGCGCGCTGCGCGTGCAAGTAATCTAGTCGCTCCACCCCAGCAATTGAAATTGTCTCCGGCCGCCGTCGATGATTGGCTACAAAGCTTGCCGATCGATCGTCGCGAGCCAATGCATCACTCGGCGAATTTCGACGAATTTGATGTCGACGAATCATGGGGCTTGAGCGCATCGATGGCGTGGTTCGAAGCGTAGTCGAGATGTGCCTCTCTTTTTTGTACGCATGGTACGAGACGCGTGGGCAACACAAATCTGCGCTCGTAATTTCTTCGATTGTGCAATTCGATTCACTCGCTGGGCGGATCGACGCGAATCATCCCTAGCGATGCGCGAATCTTACGCTTCCCGCAGGGTCGCGCGCGGCTTGTAGATCTCTGTCGCGGTGCCGAGATATGACTCGCAGGCAAACGCCACCGTTTCGCTAAGTGTCGGATGGGGATGGATCGAATCGGCCACGTCGCGCGGCGAACAGCCCATTTCGATCGCAAGCACCCCTTCGGCCACCAGTTCGCCCGCGCCGGGACCGACCAAGCCGATGCCGAGAATGCGGTCGGTGTCCGGGTCGATCAGTAGCTTCGTCAGACCCTCGGTGCGGCCAAGTGAAACGGCCCGGCCACTGGCGGCCCACGGGTAGCGGGCGACTTCAATCGCGCGGCCTTCGCGCTTGGCCTCGTCTTCGGTCAAACCGGCCCAGGCAATTTCCGGATCGGTGAATACGACGGCCGGAATCGCCCGCGGCTCGAACACCGCCCCTTCGCCGTGCAACGATTCAACGGCCACTTTGCCTTGGTGAGACGCCTTGTGGGCGAGCATCGGTTCGCCAGCCACGTCGCCAATCGCCAGGAGATGGTCGTCGGAGGTTCGCTGGCGGTCGTCGATTTCGACGAAGCCGCGCTGGTCGATGGTCACCTTCGTGTTTTCCAATCCGATGCCGTCGCTGTTCGGGCGGCGGCCGACGGAAACCAGCACGCGGCTGAATTGCTCGCGACGCTCCTGACTGCCGTCGGCGTTTTGCAGTTTGACTTCGATCGAGTCGCCTCGATCCACCAGGCCGACGACCTTGGTTCCCAACAGGATCGACGCGAACCGCTTTTGCAGCCGTTGGTGCAGCGGCTTGACCAGATCGCGGTCGGCCCCGGGAAGCAGCCCCTCGGTCAGCTCGACAACCGTGACTTTCGACCCCAACTCCGCGTACACCGTTCCCATTTCCAAGCCGATGTAGCCGCCGCCGACCACCAGCAACGATTCGGGAACATCGGCAAGTTCCAGCGCGCCCGTGGAGTCCATCACGCGCGGCGACGGCAGATCGAACAGAGGAATCTTCACCGGTCGCGAACCGGTGGCCAAAATGCAATGGTCGAACGTCAGCTCTTCGGTTTTGCCCGACGGATCGAGCCGTTCCAAACGCAGCGAAGTGGAGTTTTGAAACCAGGCTTTCGCATGAATGACTTGCACGTTTCGGCGTTTGGCAAGCTGCTTCAAGCCGCCCGTGAGCGCATCGATGACTTTATCCTTGCGGGCCCGCAAGGCTTCGATCTTCACCTTCGGGCGGCTGAATTCGACGCCCCACTCGGCCATTTCGCCGGCTTCGCTGACGACCTTGGCGACGTGCAACAGCGCTTTGGATGGAATGCAGCCGCGCAACAGACACGCGCCTCCGAGTCGCAAGTTGGATTCGACGATCGTCACCTGCATCCCGAGATCGGCTGCCATAAAAGCCGCGGCATATCCACCGGGACCGCCACCGACAACGACCAAGGGAGAGTACATGAAAGGTTCAGAGTTCAGGGTTCAGAGGTTGAGTGCTGTTTGCAGCGGCGGCGTTCACTCTCCGATAGGAGGGTGATTTTCTCGCACTTCGCCGGCTCGATGCCACCGTTGCTTCTCGCCGTGAGTCAATTCATGATCAGTTCGGAGAACGGAATTCGTCCAATCGCAGGGCCTATGGAGTTTCGCCAAGGGTACGCCTCACATTCCGCCTTGAGGATGAAGCGGGATCGATGCGTTTTCGCAGTTCACCTGATACGGCAGAGCGCGAAGAGTTCCTCGATGGACGCACGACCCAGAGATTCGCCAATGGCTCATTCATTTGCCCAGTGTCCGTTTTCATCGGCGGTGCGTCAAGCCATTCGACGTTTCGATTCGCGGGCCTGCTGCAGCATTGTCCAATCGCCACTCGTACCAGGAGTGCCGTTGGGACGGCGGTTGCCCGGTAGCCGACCAGTTAGCTTCTTGGGTGGGCAAGCCAATCGCGCCGGCGCTGATCGTGCCTTCTTGCAGACCAATGCTTTTCGTTTTGTCGTGGTGGAGGGCAGTCTGGACAGTCCGCGCATTCTCCGCAGGATTGATTATTGGTGCCATCGTGCGATTTTCAAAAAAATTTTTTGCGTGGAAATGAAGGAATCGGAAACGTGCGTTTTGCCCGAGCGCCGTGAAGAATTTCGCGGCATTCATTTCCGGTTCATTTCCGGGGGGGTGCGCAAAAAAACGGCGGGCGGAAGCGAAATGGATCGGGAATTTACGAGTGTTTTTGAAGTTTG
>JADZDJ010000277.1 GCA_020851115.1 Pirellulales bacterium | reverse complement strand
CAATCGGGAGCGCCTACATCAGACGCTCGGTTACAAATCCCCAGATCAATACGAAGCCGAATACGCCCCGGCAACTGCGGCGTAATCATGCTCCCCGCCGCTGTCCGAAAGTCCTGGGCTATCGCACCACATCAATGCCGGCAGCATTCGGATTCAACCGGCTCATCGATCGCGGCACTTTCGCGACTGTTATCGGAAGGCCACCGCGAGCTTGCGGCTTCGGCCTACCAGACCTGGGAGATCTACGAGCCATGTCAGTCCTCCCTATGAAAAACTGGTATCGAGATTTAGAAAGGGATGGCGGGCGCGGGGGCTGCAATCGATTAATCTCCCAAACGGGGTCAACGCCGAAGCGAGCCACCAATGACATTTCCAAGCACCCCCGAGACCAGGCTGGGGAACGGGCACGAAGCACCAATCAGTTGTTGGCCGTCACGACCCGCCATCTGCACCGCCATCCATCTAATCACTCCTTTCCACCCGCCGCCAGTTCCTCGCATCCATTTGGTCGCCTAGCGGCCTAACCCCGGCTGAGGGAGCAACCAGAGCGCCGATCCAGGGGCCGAGATCGGAGAGCGAGGCGGCTTCAACGCCGCCTCGCCCCCACTCCAAGATCGGCACCAATGCGATCAACCTTCGCGGCACGACGCCGCGACTACCACGGTAGGATGCCTACCACACTCGCTAACGCCAAACGAGGAAAATTCCAGTTCACGCTGAACCAAGACAGGATCACCCAGCGGCAAAATCGTATAGCCGTTCCGTTTGACCATCCGGCGGCGGCGTCTCCCGTTTGGATTTCTAACGAATTCGATTGCGTAAACCACCAGTTCCGCTGGTGAGCACATCATCGGCAACGTCATGAATGGCTGCTCAGGTTCCATCGACTGCATGTGCTAATCCGACAACGCAAAAGGCGATCATCAAGGACATTGCCACAAGCTCACCTGCAGTGGGTTCTGGAACTGTAGTTGCCGCTGGAGCGATCAGAGTGGGAAAGTGCGTTTGCCAGACAACGAAATCGGCGCCATCCACGGCCCCATCGCCGTTGGCCTCGCCTTGATCGAGGGTAGCGCCGGACGGCTTGGGAAAGTTTGTCTGCCAAGCGACAAAATCCGCCCCGTCCACGTCGCCGTCGCAATCGAAGTCGCCAGGCCCAACGACCGTCAATGTCAACTGGTCATTGTTGCCGAAATTGTTCTGTTGAAAAGCGCTACCACCAACGAATTGGCCGACGACGATACCGTTCAGCCGCGCGGCCAGCATCTTTCCGCTCAGTGCTGCTGTGTCAACTTTGAGCGTTCCTTGAATACTGGTGCTGTTGGAGAGAATATCGAGGTCAAAAGTCCATAGGTTATCGGATAAGTCGTAATTCAAATCGCCGGCTGCGTTTTGTCCGTCGCCTAACCACAAGCTAAACCGCTTGGTTACCACAAAGCCAGCAACAAACAAATCGTCTTTCAGGTTCAGCACCGGCTGCGGAATCGAGCCGTCGAGCAGTCGCGGCAAATACCACGCTTCGGCCGCCTGCTGCTGATTGGAGCTGGGATAGCCGTGGGGCCAGCTTTGCAATTCGTTGGCTTCGTTTATGCCGTTATGGTTGAAATCGACATATTGACCGAGACCGCCGATGTGGACGTTGATCTTATTGAACTCGCCGTCAAACGAAGCCGCAGCTACGGCGTTGCCCTGGTAGGTATTGTCGTTAACCGGCGGACAGGTAGGTTCGTTTTGGTTAACGAACAAGTGAATTTCACTGTAGGGGTTGTTGCGTGAGGCCAAGTTTGACGCTCGTGCCAAGTAGCGATCTTCAATTGTCGGATTGCCAAGGGCCGGGTTGCCGATGTCGGAGTTCATCTGGCTCTTGTGACCCGAATCGGCGCCGTCAAAATACCACCCACTCACTGCATCGTAGCCGTAATCGGACATGCCGAAGTACGATGAGCCGGCGCGAAAATAATCGGGAAACTTGGTCAGTGCCGACATCGTGTTGCCGCCGCCGCCGGAGTAGCCGGTAATACTGATGTTTGTAGGATCGACCAAGGTGGGAAAAGCGGCCTTTACATACTCGACCGCGTCGTAGATGTCGTAGACTTCGACGCCTCCAGAGTCACGTACGCCGTCGGAACCATCGCGGCCGCGCATCGAGACGCTGACCACAAAAAATCCCGTGTCGCGCAGCCGCTGAGCATTATTGCGAACTTCGGCGGCTTTGCCGGCGCTGCCCGAATAGCCGTGCATGACGACTGCAATCGGGGCGTTCATCCGAGTCGATTCGTAGTTCAGCTCGGCATTTAAATCGAGCATACCGCCGGCATCGCTGCTGACTGATGATGGATAAGTGACCGTTGCAAGAAATGAGCTAGCGAGCGTGAAATTGGGACAACCTGCCAGTGCTACAGCCAGCAAAAATGTCCGCGGCACAAATGGATACCAAATCATGATGCCACTCCACGCATTCTTACTACCGCGATTCATTTCGAATTTCTTTCGGAGCATCGACTGAATCGGTGCGATCTTGTTGCGTTGTTCGAATCGTGATCTTGTCACCGTTGCCAAAGTCGCCTTGCTCGAATAGCTTTCCACCGGTGAAACGGGCGACGTCGCGACCATTGAGCGCGGCGACGAGGGGCTTCCCACTCAGTGGCGCTGTATCGACTTTTATTGCGCCTTTCAGATCCTTATTATTCGACAACAGCTTGAGTTGAAACGACCATTGGTTACCCCTAATGTCGTAAGCTAATTCGCCAGCGGCATTCTGCCCATCACCAAGCCACAAGCTGAACCGCTTGGTCTTGACGAATCCGCCGACAAACAAAGTGCCGCTTTGATGAAGGGTCGGCTCCAGAATCGAGCCAGCGAGCAGGCGCGGCAAGTACCACGATTCTGCCGCATGTTGTTCGTTGACGCTGGGGTAGCCGTGCGGCCAATTCTGCGCTTCGTCGGCGTCGTTGGTGCGATTTGCGTTGAAATCGTAGTATTTTCCTTGTCCGCCGACGTGAACGTGAATATTTTCAAACTCGCTCGGAGTTGATGTACTGGCCAGTGCATGATCGCGATAGCGTTGATGATGAAAGGGTGGGCATACCGGCTCGTTTTGATCCACAAACAAATGAATTTCGCTATATGGATTGTTGCGCGAAGCGAGTCGTGCCGCCCGCGCCTGGTAGCGGTCTTGGACGTCCGGATCGCCGAGCGTTGGATCGCCAACGTCACGACGCAGTTGCTGTTGATGATTGGGCAGTGCGCCGTGAAAATAGAAGCTGTCAGTCTCGTCAAACCCGTAGTCCGAAATTCCAAAATATGACGAGCCGGCACGGAAGTAGTCGGGGAACCTCGTCAGGGCAGACAGTGTATTTCCTCCACCGCCGGAATAACCGGTGATATGGATGTTTGTTTGGTCAACGAGGTTCTCATAGTGTACCTTGACGTATTCGACGGCGTCATAAATGTCGTAGATTTCGACGCCGCCAGAATCTCGCTTGCCACTCGAACCATCGCGGCCGCGCATGGCCACGCTAATGGAAAAGAACCCGGCATCGCGCAGTCGCTGGGCATTCTTGCGAACTTCGGCTAATTTACCCGACGAGCCGGAGTAGCCGTGCATCACCACCGCGATGGGCGCAGCGGCTCTCGATGAATCGTAATTCAATTCGGCCTTGAGTTGTAACGGGCCATCCGCGCTTCTGGTCACCGACGAGGGATAGGTAATCGTTACTTGCTGCGGTTGCGAAGGCTTTGGCGCTGCCTGCAAAGGCGCCAAGTAGAATATCGCCGCAATGGTCGCCATCACCTTTGGGAGCACGACACGGCATCGTCGGTAAGTAGATTGCAAACAGCTTTGTGAATCCAACACGAGTTTCTCTTTCATGCGACGAATCACTCACGAAACAGCCTTTCTGACATCACTTTCGAGCGCCGATAAACCACACGATATTGTCGTGATCGCATCTCGATTGAAGCGGCTTTCAGCGATGAGGTGGCTCACGGCGGCGCAGAATGAGTCTATTTCTTGGCAATGTCAAAATCTAGTTTGGTCTCGCCTTCTGCCGAGACTTCAACGACGGTCGAACCGTCAAGAAACCTGGCCGGCACCATTTTATCGACGGGACTGGCGGCAAAGTCCAGTTGGGGACCGACATGAGCCAACGCGATGCAAATTCGATGTTGCCCCGGAATTGCACCTAGAAGTTGGGAATTGAACGTCCGCAGCGTGTATCGGCCATCCGCATCGGTTATTCCAAATGAAGCCGGGCCAGGATAAATATCATCCTTGGACGTGGCAATCGGCTGATAATTGATGCTCGCTCCGACGACCGCCTTGCCGCCATTGGTGATGCGGCCGCTGACGCTGACCAGATTCGACGACCGACCGCAACCGCCGAGGCAAGTTGCAACGGCAGCGATAACGATCCATACGATTCGTAAAGTAGCTCGACACGCGATACTGTGCATACTAAGGTCAAGGTTAGGGAATAACGGAGGATTCGCTACCGCCGATCGTCGCGGCTTCGCACAGGACATTCATGTCGATCGTGTCCACAATAAATCGCACGGACCCATCACAAAGGCAAAATTGAAGCCCGCTGCCGTGGCCGCTCCCCCATCCTGCCTTGCAAGGAACATCTCCCCCCGGCCCGCCGATGCTTACGCACTGAGAATAGTCTTGCAAGAGCATTCGCGACTGCGGCACGAGTGTCGATTTGTTGTAGGCGGCATACGAATAGCCCCAGAACGTCCGCTGACCATCAACCGCGCCGGCTTTGCTCGAGGCGCGCTCGCCGATCAACAAGGTCTTGCTCATGCCGTCGACGACCATCGCCGGCTTCACGACGCCGAAGGGAATGTTGCCAATGGTGTGCAACGGGCCGCGGAACCTTGCCGGCAGTGGAAACGCGGATCCCGATTCGCTTGGATTCTGCGCGCCCCACCAGTAATTTGGGTTGTTGCCGACATTATCGGATCGCCCGGCAACGCCACGATAGGAGCTGGTGCGGTACATAAAGCCGCTTCCTGGACCAGAAGCAGGCAGTTTCAGCAAATTCGCGTCCTCGTCGTCGGGGCAAGCATACGTAGCAACGATGGATGCAGTCACCTTCAAATTCGCCGTACTGGTGGGTGAATCGTTGTACTTGGTATTGTCGTACATCTCAAACAGCGCTGTTTCTTCGATCATCGGCAGAATCTCAATCGGCCAACTTGAGTAGCTGCGCGAACCGCAGCACGGACCAGTGACGACCGCTCCCGGGGGCAAGGTCTTCTTCGCCGAAATATAGTTGTGTACACCAAGCGCCATTTGCTTGAGATTATTGGCGCATTGCGATCGCTTCGCCGCTTCGCGCGCCGCCTGAACCGCCGGCAGCAATAGCGCAATGAGGATGCCGATGATGGCGATCACCACCAACAATTCGACCAACGTGAATCCAGCGTCGTTTCGCGTCCCAAGTACGCGACGCTCATCACAGTTTGCCCGCGCCATTGTGAAATTCATCATATAAGCTCCATCCGCGAAGTAATGCATGCCCCAGGAACTGCCAACTCTTCACTAGCCTTGATGTATTCTACCGGCCATTCAATCCTTAACAGGTCGCGCGACGCCGCAGAATAAACGCGAGTATCCCGCCAAGAGAAGCCAGCAGAATTGCTGTCGGCTCCGGCACGGGCATGGTGCCTGGGCCTGGCGTGTAAGGGAAATGGGTCTGCCAAATGACGAAATCCGCGCCATCCACGGCCCCATCGCCATTGGCGTCGCCTTGACCGAGGGTAGCGCCCGACGCCGTGGGGAAGTTTGTCTGCCAAGCGACGAAGTCGGCCCCGTCCACGGAGCCGTCGCCGTTGAAGTCGCCAGGATGCGACGCAACCAGACTATCGACCGTTAAGACAATGGCGCTTCCTGCACCCGTTCCATAATCGATGCTGAGATTCACCGAATTGGCTCCCATGGGGCTATCAACCAAAGTGTCAAACGTGGCAAATGTGCCCGCGAGGTTGCCGTAATTCACAATGGTGAACTGCTGCCCCACACTTGGGGTCGCCGTAAAATTCACGTCCAAATCGCCTCCCGTGATGGCCACATTTCCCGCCACGTTCATCGGGCTGATTCCGGTGCCAATGTCTAATGCCAATGATCCGCCTGGATATTGACTGTAATCGCCGTTCACGGTAACCGTTGGCGCATCACCAACAATCTTAATCGTGGCGGTTGCTCCGCCGCCGCCATCCACCGCGCCGTTGGTCAATCCTCCAGGCGCGGTGAGCACGTTGATGCTGAGCGACCCGCCGCTGATTTCGTAATACCCAGTTGCACCTGCAAATGGGCCAACCACCATCGCGTTGGAGGCGCCACGGAAAATGGACAAGTCGCCGCCGCTTTGAATGAAGCTCCCATTCCCCTGGCGAGCGACCTGCAAATAGTCAAGCATCGTAACGGTTCCACCGGACATCGTCAGCGTGCCCACACCGGTGTTCGCCCAGCCAACGATCATCGGCCCGCCAATTTCCAACGTAGCTCCATCGAGAATTCGGACGTATCCGGTGCCGCGGGCACCGACATAATGCGCGCTATCGACCGTGGTGGTCACATTCGCGCCGCTGCGAAATTCCAGTCCGCCCATGGTCGAGGAATCAACCGCGGCAATCGAAAATCGCTGAAATTCGATCGTCGAATCGATGTACGGATAATTCGTGATTCCATCGACGCTATCAATCACGGCTACGTCCGTGGAAGTCGGCACAACTCCGCCCGTCCAATTCGCACCGTCGGTAAACTGAAGTGCGCCGGGATTGGTCCCATAGAACACGTTCGCTGCCTGGACGGCAACGGGGATTAGCGTCCAGCCAAGGACGCTTGCGAATCCAACACTGCGGATTGGCGATGAGGCTCGAATGATCATCGATAAGCTCCCTTTAAATAAAGTGGGTCGGTAACTCTTACCTTGAATCTGAGACTACTCGGTTGACTAGCATTCTTCGGTGAGCGATCTTCGTCGCCACAGCATTGCCAATGATCCACCGATCACAGCCAGAAGCACTCCTGCTGGCTCAGGCACGACAGTCAACACGATCGAACTGTTCGTTCCTGTTCCGTAGTCGATGCTCAATTGGACGGAATCGACGCCGGCGGGGCTATCAACGAGGCTGTCGAACGTCGTAAAGCTGCCCGTCAAGGTTCCGCCATAGTTCATCACGGTGAATTGCTGTCCCAGGTTCGGCGTGGCGCTGAACAAGACATTCAAGCTGCCGGCCAGTGTCGCGTTGGCGGCCACGTCGATCGGAGTAATTCCCGTGCTGATTTCCAGCGCGATTTCCGATCCATCGTACTGCGTGTAGTTCTGGCCCAACGAAATCGAAGTCGCCGCATCGCCAATCACTCGAAAAGTACCGGTCGAATCCCCTGTAGAGACACCGTTAATCGTTCCACCGCTAGACGTCGCTACGCTGAACGAACCGCCGCTGATTTCATAGGTGCCCACCGCGTTGGCAAACGGAGCGATGACCAGCGCATCGCCAGAATTGCGATTCACGGACAGCGCGCCGCCAGACTGCGTAACCGTACCGTTGCCTTGACGACCAATTTGCAGATAGTCATGCGTGGTCAGCGATCCGCCATCCACGTTGACGGTTCCAGTGCCTGTCGACGCCCACCCAACGATCAGATTACCGGCAAGATCAGCCGTCGCTCCGTCATAAACCCGTAAATGCCCCACTCCGCGCGCGCCCACGTAATGGGCGCTGTCAACGGTCGAAGTGACGTTCGCACCACTACGAAGCTCCAATCCACCCATTGTGCTGCTGTTGGCGGCGGCAATTGAAAATCGCTGAATACTTACACTGGAATCGATAAATGGGTAGTCCGTAATTCCATTGACTCCATCGATGACCGGAATATCAGTTGGGCCGGGGGCGACTCCACCCACCCAGTTTGCGCCTAGGGTGAAGTTCTGCGCACCGGCAGGGTTTGCGTAGTTAATTGTTGCGCCAGGCGCCGGGCAACCGATAACCAGGACTGCACCTGAAACGGACATGAGGCAAAACCGTCGAGCTAACGCTAAGACCGAAGCTTTCATTGCCATTCTCCCAGTTGAACATCGAAGTACACACAACTCGAATTTCACCAAATACTCGCCAACATCTGTTCTCAATCTCGCTGCTCTTTCGTTTTATCCGATAATCGAACGGCCGCGATGCCGTACATCGCCGACCCCGAAGAACTCGCTCCGGTGGCTCCCAATTTCACCACTCCTGCCTTGGGGATATCCCGCTCCCAAATGGAAAACGCGCGGTCGATCGAATTTCCTGGGCCAATCCCCATTTCTTCCGTCGTGATCGGCATGCCCTCGTCGGTGAACGACTTGCCCATATCTAGGCCAATTCGGTCGCCGAAGCGCTGATAGTCTCGCTTGAGCCATTCCGTTGGAGCCAAGCGATCGTCCCAAATGATGAACAATCTCGCAGCCCCGCTGAGCTTGAGTTCGATTTCGAGATTCTGCCGCACTTTGTCATTGTTAAAAGGCTTCACGTAATCCGCGCCAATCAAATATTGCGGCAGGCCTTTGGCCGTCAGGCCGTTCCATTGGTGCTCCTGGCGATCGACGTACGCAATCGCGTCTTCGCGCATCCCTGCGGACACGATCTCATAGAATTTCTTTGTGTCGCCTGTATGGATATTGTCGGACATTTGCGTGATGACCGAAGCAGGCGCTTGCTGGGAGTCCGAAGGCAATTGAAACGAGCCATCCGGTCCAGTGATGATGGACATGATGCGGTCGAGCTGACCAGTCTTGCTGAACCGCACGCCTTCTCCGCCGACCAAGCGATTCACTGGCGAACCGTCGGAGATCTGTTCCGCTTCTCCGACGCGTAGGTCGACAGCGCCTTGAAAGACAACGAGGCCCGTTCCTGGGCGATCGGCAACATCCAGCCCAAATTCGGTTCCCAAGTCAGTCACTTCACCATCGGGAGTTTCAACAACGAAGCCGCGTCCCGTTTCTTGAGTGACGTGAACTTTGACGCGACCACGGCTCAACCTTGCGCGCATCGGGCCGGTCAGCTGGAAATCGGCCGGTCCTTCCAGCGCGACGGTACCGACTCCGGCCAACTCAAACTTCGAACTACCCGAGCTGATTTGAACGGAAGTGACCTGCGGCAACGGATCGGTCAATACACCCGCGATTGGAAGCGGAGCGCGGTTTT
>JADZDJ010000276.1 GCA_020851115.1 Pirellulales bacterium | reverse complement strand
TTCCGGATCCTCAAGGGGCGAAACATGAATACGACGAGACCGTGGAGCTGCGCCGCCAACTGGCGCACAAGTATCATGTGATCTACCCTGAGGAGCCGGGAGGCTTTTGGCTGGCCCTTGAGGGATTGTTGGCGCTTTTCGGAGCGAACGCTGCCCAAGGAGCTGGTGCGGCTACAGCAGCCGGCGAGGCGGGCACCGCTGCGAAGGCGGGCGAAGCAGCAGGTTGTGCGGTAAAAGGTGCAAGTAGTACACCAAAGCCGTCTCCCAAGTTCGTGTCGCCTACAAACCCGGCGCAGGTGCCGCCCGCCGAACTTCCCCCGGGCATTAGAATATTCAGAGGACAACCCACTCAACAATACCCGAATGGTTACTGGAAAATCGAAAAATTCGATGGGAATGGATGGCAGCGACTAGATCCACGTACGATGAAGCCAGGCCCTCACCCCGATACACATATTCCCTTTCCCGATGGCTATATCGGACCATTCGATAACTGAGATGTACCGCCCACCACCAAATATCGTGATCCAACAGCTTAGGCAGGGTGTTGTTGAAAGCATTTCTTATGGGAAATATACGATTCACATCTCATTTGAAAATGGCAATCGGCTATCCTTTACGGCTCCGTTTAGGTTTGGCCAAGAAAATAGTCTTGCCAACTCGCAAGTGAATGACTTTCCTCTTTCCGAGTCGCGTCTGATTCGGGTTCTCGGTTGTACGGTCGTCGATGTAGCGTGCGAAGAAGATGGCACTTTGCGTACGTGTTTTTCTAACGGTGATGTCCTCATTATTTACGCCAACGATCCAACGTATGAGGCTTACACGCTTTTAATTGAAGGACACGAATATGTAGTTTGAGTAAGAAAAAGTGGTTGGAGTGCGTCGGCGTCAAGCCGGAGGAAGGCAGCGAATGAAAGAGTCGTACAAGGTAAGACCTGGCCAGTCGCCTCGACCACAAGTGATGCGTTGGGCTGGGCAACCAACCTAGCGAAGCGTTCACTGGGGTAATGCGATAGCCCATGACTTTCGGACAGCGGCGACAAGGGCGCGGGGGAAGTATTAGCCGAGGGCCACGCAGGCCAGCCATCAAACCTCCGAAATCATCTGATCGCGTGCCGATCTTATATTGCCACGCGGTAACCGGGTAAGCGATCTCTGCTTTCGTTCGTGTTTTCGTGCTTTCGCAATCCGATCCCCGCCCGGCAGCCCCTAATCTCAGATTATTAACCTCACGTCTCTTGACAGCCACCTATACATGCGATAACATGAACAGGCCAGCACCATCGCTGGTGCGGCCCGCCGTGCCGAATGGCATGCGGTGGCCGATAATCTTTGACAATTTAATCTCCGTACATCGCAGCCCGCGGCCACCGCCCGGCCGTGTCGCAGTTCGCTCAAGGTTTATTGCTTGACGGCTTCCCCCATGCCCGCCCCGCGCTTTTGCATGATGTTGCTTGTTGACGCCTGCGCTATACAAAAAACATCCAGCAGCCAGCAGCCACCTCCTTATTTTCCATCGACCCTCGCCACGCCTCAAACCTCATAAACACCCGTAAATTCTCGATCCATTTCGCTTCCGCCCGCCGTTTTTTTGCGCACCCCCCCGGAAATGAACCGGAAATGAATGCCGCGAAAATCTTCACGGCGCTCGAGAAAAACGCTCTTTTCCGATTCCTTCATTTCCACCACAAAAATTTTTATAAAAATCCAAGCATACCAACGAGTTGTGCAAGCCCCAAGCACGTGCCATCAAACGCAACATCTTCGATTGAGCAAAGATGAAGAGGAACCCTGCTAGAACAGCGAAGCGCCGATCCAAATCGTGCTGATCCAACTCTTGCTCCATCGAATCTGCCGCCTGTCCAGCCGACAGCACCGATGCTGGCAATGAGCCAACACACGCTTAGAAGCCGATGCTGGCGCCGCCGTCAACCGGAAGCACAACGCCGGATACGAACTTGGCCGCGGGCGAGCAAAGGTAGGTGGCGGCCCAACCGATATCTTCACTATCGCCGAAACGGCTCATCGGTGTGCGGCCCAGGATCTTGTTCTTGCGAGGCTCGTCGCCTTCGACCGCCTTCCGGAGCATGGGCGTGTCGATCCAGCCCGGAACGATGGCGTTGACGCGGACATTGTGTGGCGAAACCTCCGACGCCAGCGTTCGGACCATTCCGAGGTAGGCCGATTTGGCGGCCGAGTAGGCGACGACCAGCGGTTGGCCCAGCAGTGCCGTCATCGAGGCGATAAACAGCAGGTTGCCGTGCCGTCGCTCGATCATGGCAGGCAGGACGGCTCGAGTGAGGGCGTGCGCGGCAAGGACGTGCGTGCGGAAGACGCTTTCGAACCCTTCGACGGTGGTGTCGATCGCAGGCATCTTGAGATGGTTGCCAGCGTTATTCACCAGGATCGAGGGTAGCCCGACGCGCTTCGAAATGCGATCCACAAGCGCGTTGATTTCGTCGAATTGGCAGACGTCAAACACCTCGCAGAACGCCGCGTTGCCGAGTTCCGCGCACGCGTGCTGCAGTATCGCCTCACGGCGCCCTAGCAGCACGACCTTTGCACCCGCCTGAACAAAGCACCGGGCCATCGCCAACCCCAACCCGGTACCACCGCCGGTGATCAGCGCAATCTCATGGTTCAACTCGAAAACGGGCAGCGTCATGGAAATCTCCATCGTCAACAGGTTAGGCGCGGCAACCGGCCGCCAGGGACGGCGTATCCTGGTGTTTGTAGATGATGACGTACTCGTGGTGTCCAAGCAGTTCTGGCTTGGAGGGGCGGCCGCGAACAACCTGCACGACGAGCGAGAGCAATTCGTCGCCCGCCTTTTGCAACGATTTGTCGCCGGTCAGTACGGCACTGGCGTCGAAATCCATGTCGCCTTCCAGGTTACGATAGGTTTCCCCGTTGCCGGTGATCTTCAGCAGCGGCGCGATCGGTCCGCCGATGACGCTGCCGCGACCGGTGACGAATAGCACCAATTGAGCGCCCGTGGCCACCAGGTCGATGATCCCCTCGGTGTCGTTGGGGTTGGTGTAGCCAAACTGCATGAAATGCGGATCGGGCACGCTATCGAGCAGCCACAGCCCGGAATGCGGCGGGCGTTCGGCGACGCGAATCACACCTTGAATTGGACGACTCCCACTCTTGGAAAACGCGCCAAGGCTCTTTTCTTCAATCGTCGTCAGGCCGCCGGCGTAATTGCCGGGCGATATAGAGTACTGTCGAACCGTCTGGCAGTAATCGGCCGCTTTGTCGTAAGCGCTGGCAATCTGCAAGGCGGCTTCGGGCGAAGCGGCCCTTTCGATGAGCACACCGCGCAAGCCAATGAGTTCGACGATCTCTTCAAACACGGCCGATCCGCCGGCATCGACAAGTCGATCGTAAAGCTTGCCAACGACCGGGTTGCCGGCCAGGCCCGACGTAAAATCCGATCCGCCGCATTCGCATCCGACAACGAGGTCGCTCAGCCCAAAAGGAACCCGAACAGCGCGGGATTCGGCTTCGCTCCGAAGTTGGGCGACCCGTTGCTTCCCTTTCTGGATGCTGGAGAGCGTGCCACCGCTTTGCTGGATAAAGAACCACTCGGCGGGACGGCCGCTTTCGCGCACTTTGTCGGCGATACGTTTTGGTTGGGTATATTCACAACCCAAGCCGACGCACAGCACCGCGCCGACGTTCGGGTGACGGGCGAGCGCCAGGAGCAGTCGAATTGCGTATGCGTTGTCGTAGCAACCCGAGAAGCCTATTACCTGCGCGTCAGGCTCGCCGGCCTGGATGGCGTGGGCAACGTGCTTGGCACACTCGACCGTGTAGACAATGAGCACGAGGTTGCGAATGCCCTTGCGGCCGTCCTGCCGCAAGTAGCCTTGGCAGAGTGTGCCGTGGAAATCGCCAACGGGTGCAGGAGACTCATTCATAAGGCGTGTCGGTGGGGCTGCCGTCGTCCACGCTGAGGGTCGAGGACCGCTCGTCGAATTGGCTCTGGCAGTTATGCAAGTGGATGTGATCGCCACGACGAATCAGCTGGCTGGCTCGCCCGATGACGACACCATATTTGATCACTGTTTCGCCGACCGTCACGTCGGCCAGGCTGACCTTGTGTCCCCGAGGAATGGGCGCTCGGATCACCACGGAATCAACGTTTCCTTCGCTAAGTACGCGGCACTCGCCGGGAACCGCGTCCAACAGAAGCGTGGCCACGTTGTCTCTTGGATCGACTCGGAAACAATGGATCGCGGGTTTCATCAGTGCTTTAGGCGAATGCAATGCATCCGCGTGGGTGCTTACAAGATTCCGTATTTTTCAAACGCCTGTGTGCTCGAAAGCCCCTGTTCGATTTCGCGCCGCACCAGTTTTTCGGCACGGGCTTTTTCTAGTGCCAATTCAACGACTTCGCGCTCGACGCTCTGCGGAATCACCACGACCCCATCGATGTCGCCGAACACGATGTCGCCCGGCCGAATCCAAGTCGCCTCGATCTCGATTGGGCAGCGGAAGTCGACCACCTTGGTGCGCGGGGCCGAATCTTGAGCGAAATAGCCGCGGCTGAATACGGGCCAATGCTGTTCGAGCACCTTCGGCGTGTCGCGGTGATAGCCATTGACCACCGCGCCGGCAGCGCCGCGAGTTTTGGCCGTGGCGGTCATGATCTCGCCCCAGTTGGCGGAGCGCATACTGCTGCCGGTCGCAATGTAGACCTCATTCTTCTTCAAGTCGTCGAGCGCCTGAGTCATCAGGCCAAACGGACGTTCCTGGCGACCAAACACATCGATCTGAAGCACCGGCATCGCACGGCCGACGATCTTCATCGTGTCCAGAAGTGGGCGAACTTGAGGAGGCAGGAATTGGTGAAAAAAGTCCTGCTGATCCAGGATGTCTCCCACGACCGGCGTGTAGAGGGTGGTTCGGAACAAAGAAAATAGCTCGTCGTCGTCGTTCCACTCAGGCAAGGTTGAGCTCCTTGAAATGGGGCGTAGGATTTCGCCAGCGCGAGACCTTGGCAGGGATGGATTGAACCCGCGTCGGAGATTTCATTCTAAGGGGTTGTTGATTCTATGGCTAGAAGTCACTACTTTTTAGCAGGGCGAATCAATGTTTCAAATTCGGACGACTCGGATACTCGCCGCATCAACAAGAGGGAAGTGGGAGCAGATGGGAATTCAACTCCACCGCATCTCTCGCTAACGCGTCGGGCTACCATTCACGGGCATTCAAAATTGAATCGCGAATTGTTCTGTCGTTGGTAACGAAAAGATTCGTTCGGTAAACAAGGCGTATTTGTTCAGCTAGCGACCGCTCGCCGACTTGTTCGATGGGCCGTCTTTTGGCTGCGCCGCTGAGCAGAAAACCGTGTCGAAGGTCCGCTATTCTGCATGCAGCAGCGAGCGTTGCTCGGCGGACGTAGTGGGAAATAGCTGCCCAGACGGCGTTTTTCAACCCAATCGTGACGAGGCGAGAATGATGGCTGATCCAGCAGTTTTTATCTCCGAGAACTTCCTGCTCGATACGCCCACCGCTCAGCGGCTATTTCACGATTACGCCCGTGATCTACCCATTATCGACTACCATTGCCACCTTCCACCTAAGGAGATTGCCGAAGACCACAAGTTCGCGAACATCACCCGTATCTGGCTCGACGGAGATCATTATAAGTGGCGGGCGATGCGAACTTGCGGCGTCGCCGAGCAATTTATTACTGGTGATGCTTCCGACAAGGAGCGATTTTTCCGTTGGGCGGAAACCGTGCCGAAGCTGCTGCGGAATCCCTTATATCACTGGACGCACATGGAATTAAAGCGTCCGTTCGGAATCCAAGACCGCTTGCTGTCCTCCGACACGGCGGAGGAAATCTGGGAAACGTGTAATGAGAAGCTGCGGGAGCCAAGTTTCTCGTGTCGAGGATTGCTCCGGCAGATGAATGTCGAACTTGTATGCACGACCGACGACCCTGTTGATTCGCTCGACCATCATCGGCTGTTGTCCGCAGACTCGACAACGGGTTTTACGGTGCTCCCCGCGTGGCGGCCGGATCGCGCGATGGAGGTCGCTGCTCCGAACCGTTTCAACGCCTGGGTCGATGCATTGGAGACCTCGGCCGACGTCAGCATCAACGATTTCGATTCGCTGCTGGGTGCCTTGCGCAAACGGCACGACTACTTCCACCGCATGGGGTGCCGACTATCCGACCACGGTTTGGAGCAAATCGATGCGGTGGATTATACGCTGACCGAAGTTGAGCAGTGCTATCGTCGGGTTCGGGAAGGTCAACCACTTGGCGGGCTGGAGGCGGCGAAGTTTCGATCAGCAATGCTCTATGAGTTCGCCGTCATGGATCAAGAAAAGGACTGGACGCAGCAATATCACCTTGGCGCGCTGCGCGACTGCAACTCGCGGATGAGTCCCACGCTGGGGTACGATTCGATTGGCGACTTCCCTCAAGCCGCCGGGCTTGCCAGGCTGTTGGACCGGTTGGACGCGAACCAACAACTAGGTCGTACGATTCTTTACAACGTCAACCCGCGCGATAACGCCGTGGTGGCCACCATGTGCGGCAACTTTCAAGACGGGGTAACGAAAGGCAAGATTCAGTTCGGCAGTGCATGGTGGTTCTTGGATCAACTCGACGGCATGCGCCAGCAACTCGATTGCCTTTCCAACATGGGAGTGCTTAGTTGCTTCGTCGGCATGTTGACCGATAGTCGGTCATTTTTAAGCTACCCCCGACACGAGTACTTCCGGCGGTTGCTGTGCAACATTCTGGGCGAAGAGATCGAAAGCGGCAGGGTTCCACGCGACTTCAAACTAGTGGGAAGTATGATCCAAGACATTTGTTACCGCAACGCCAAGCAATATTTCCGATTCCAACAAGAAGCTGCTTCCCACGGTTAGGATTCGACACCATATTTCCTGGCCGCTCGCTCGCGGGCCCGATTGAGTCGAGCATTCGGCCCTGTCCTGAATATTGTGTCACGGGCGGAAATGTGATACTACCCCGTTTTCTCAACCCCCGGAGAGTGACGCATGGACGCGTTGATTTTGGATCAGGCTGAGGAGTTGGCCAAGTCGCTGGCTGGCAAGGCGACGACGATTGTCGAGTTGAACGGCGTGATGCAGACGGTGATGAAATCGGCC
>JADZDJ010000275.1 GCA_020851115.1 Pirellulales bacterium | reverse complement strand
CGGCCCTTCGCTCCCAAATTCGCCTTGCTGAATCTATGATGTACTCAAACCATATCGAACGGTGCGGGGGCACAACAAGCGACGAATGAAATCATTTCTCAAACCTTCGGGCAACTGGCTATTCGCCTTCATCCCCATCACGGTTGGTTTGGAGCATGCTCACGTGCCGCCGCCCGTGATCTTCTTTTCAGCGGCGTTTGCCATTATACCGATCGCCCGCATGATCGTACTGGCAACGGAGCACCTTGCTCAGCGCACTGGCGACGCGGTCGGAGGGCTGCTCAATGCTACGTTCGGCAACGCACCCGAGTTGATTATCGCACTGGTCGCCTTGAAGTCAGGGTATCTCGACATGGTGCGGGCGTCGTTAATTGGCGCCATCCTAGCCAACCTGTTGTTGACACTCGGCATTTCGTTTCTGCTCGGCGGAGTCCGCTTTCACGACCAGCGCTTCAATCCTCTTGCCGCGCGTACCTACAGCACGATGATGTTGCTGGCCGCAATGAGCATGGGCGTACCGAGTGCTTTCAGCCGCTACTTCGCTCCGGAAGGAACGATCCGGCAAGAGCAGTTGCTTAATGTTGGCATCGCGGTGGTGCTGCTAATCGCTTACGGGTTGTATTTGTGGTTCTCTCTTAAGACGCATCCCAATGCGTTTGTGAGCGTCGATGCGGGGACCGAGACGGACCATGATGAAAAACCGTGGACGGTGGGGCGTGCCGTGGGCAATTTGCTCGGAGCGTCTGCCTTGGCCGCCTGGATGAGCGAAATTCTTGTCGGTGCTGCCGAGGGCACCGGCGAGGCACTCGGAATGTCTCAAACGTTCGTGGGCATCGTGCTGCTGGCCATTGTCGGCGGAGCCGCCGAAGCCGGATCGGCCATTGCCATGGCGCGGAAAAACAAAGTGGACCTGACGATTGGAATTGCCCTCGGCAGTTCCATTCAAATCGCCCTGTTCGTGGCGCCCGTCCTGGTGCTGGCGAGTTATTTCATTGCCCCACAACCTCTTGAGCTTTCGTTCGGTCGCGCCGAAGTCGGTTCGCTATTCCTGGGCGTACTGCTAGGCACGATCGTCTGTGGCGATGGTCAATCAAACTGGTACAAAGGTGTTCAACTCATCACCGTCTACACCATCATTGCATTGATGTTCTACTTCGTTCCAGAGTTACCACACTAATTCCCTCGGTTACCGCAGCATGGTGCATCCATTTGTGAACGTCGTGCTCAAATGGCGATACTTGCTCCTACTGTGCGCACTACTGGCATTGCTAGTGATCCAACCGATTGCCGCTGCCTGTGGCTTCATGGGACCGCTATTCGACGCCCTCTTTGTCCTTGTCATGGCAACATTAGTGTTCGCCTTGGCACAGGATAAAGTCTGGCGACTTGTTGCCTGTACCCTGTGCATTCCCGCGGTGATATTATCCGTTGGCGGGCACTTCCTGCCTTCAACGACACAGCTCATGAGCGTAACTGCCGGGCACACGATCGCCGCTTTGTTTTTCGTGGCGGCAGCCGGCAAGACCATCCATTCCATTATCACTTCACAAGAGCTTCATCTGGACAGCATCTTTGGCGCGATCAGTGGATACATCTTATTGGGAGTCGCCTGGGCATTCGTGTATGCAATGATCCACACGACAAATCCAGAATCTTTTCAATTTGGCCATTCCATTCGCACGCAAATGGAACAAGGAGATTTCAGCCGCAATATCTTTGTCTATTACAGTTTCGTTACGCTGACGACCGTCGGCTTTGGCGACGTTACCCCCTTGTCAATCCCCGCGCGCACATTGTCGTGGGTCGAGGCCGTCACCGGGCAGTTGTATCTGGCGGTTTTGATCGCTGGCTTGATTAGCGCCTTAGTCGCAAAGAACTCGGCATGCAGCCGTCGACAATGAGATTCTTGGCAAGTTAGTTGGTGGATTTGGTTTGCCGCAAAGCGGGAACCCCGTCCCTTGTTAACCCACTACCGCTTGCGGTTTGGTTCCCCGCAAACCACAAATTGCCGCTGGCTCGAAACCGGCTCTTGTATTCATCCGTACAGGTCGATAGAGTACACAAGCGTTCACTAACGCACTTGCACTCCCCTGTTTTGCAACCCAGAGGGGGAGCGGGCCTGCGAGCCGCCGCCGTCACTCGGCCGCTCGACCCTGGCCCGCCCCCTCTCCAAATTAGGGAACCACGGGGTCAGTCCCAATTTTCGCGTTGGAAAATGGGGACTGACCCCCTAACGCTCGATCCTCATTCTCCTCCTGTCCACTCCAGGAGAACTGCAAAGTCGGGGTCTGGTCCATTTTTCGGCCAGCGTGCCTTGCCCCAACCACACAACCGTCGGCCGAAAACATGGACCTGACCCCTTCGCCTTGGACTTTGAAGTTCTCGTGCTGTCCCCTCCCAACCACTTGCCCAATCGCCAATTTCACTAGATAAAAGGATGCCGTCCATGGTCGCCACTGCCACCAACAATCGCCCCGTAACTCCAGCCACTTCGAATACTCGCATGGCCAAGCCTGACA
The DNA here is from genome assembly GCA_020851115.1 of Pirellulales bacterium. GTDB lineage: Bacteria > Planctomycetota > Planctomycetia > Pirellulales > JADZDJ01 > JADZDJ01. The sequence continues at coordinate 681 of JADZDJ010000275.1, read as the reverse complement.
AAGACAAATCCGCCAAAAAGGCCGCCAAACGCGGCGAACCCAAGCCAACCGGCGTCCTGGAATCCAGCGTCGAACTTCGCAACACCGTCGCCGCCATCGAAAAGCAGTTCGGCGAAGGCGCCATCATGCCGCTGGGCGCCGACAAGCTCGCGCCGATCGAAGGCATCCCCACCGGCAGCCTTTCGGTCGATATCGCTCTCGGCGGCCGCGGCATTCCGCGTGGCCGCATTATCGAAATCTTTGGCCCCGAATCGAGCGGCAAAACGACGCTCGCCCTGCACGTGGTCGCCCAGGCCCAAAAGGCCGGCGGCATCGCCGCGTTCATCGATGCCGAGCACGCCCTCGATCCCAGTTGGGCCAAGAAACTCGGCGTCGACCTCGAAATGTTGCTCGTCAGCCAGCCGAGCTACGGCGAAGAGGCGATGCACATCACCGAAATGCTTATCAAATCGAATGCCGTCGATGTGATCGTCATCGACTCCGTGGCCGCCCTCGTCCCCAAAAAGGAACTCGATGGCGAAATCGGCGATACGCACGTCGGCCTGCAAGCCCGGCTGATGAGCCAATCGCTACGCAAGCTCACGGCCGCGATCGCCAAAAGCCGCACGTCGGTGATCTTCATCAACCAGATTCGTGACAAGATCGGCGTCATGTTCGGCAGCCCGGAAACCACCACCGGTG
>JADZDJ010000274.1 GCA_020851115.1 Pirellulales bacterium | reverse complement strand
TGCGGATTGCTCGCGGGCTGAGGTTGGTTACACTGATACGCACAAGCGGGACATTCCAGATCACGTTGCGGATTGCTCGCGGGCTGAGGTTGGTTACACTAATGAGGGGGACGGTCCAAACTCACGCACAGTTGCGGATTGCTCGCGGGCTGAGGTTGGTTACACTCCTCCAGCCGTAACTTGCAATACGCAAACGGTTTGCGGTCGGTTTGCAGTCAGAAAAGTTCGAGTTGGCACGGCGCTGGCTCCGGCGGCTTGCGAAGTTTTCCCCAAAAAACTCGCATCCGCTCAAATTGTTTATCGGTGATCGTAATCAGCCGCACTTCCCCATCCGGCGGCACGTTCCGCTCCACGCGCCCAACGTGAACCGAGGCGCTCTCCTCGCTTGCGCAGTGCCGAGCATACACCGAAAACTGCATCCGCGTGAAGCCGTCCTTCAAGAGCAGCTTGCGAAACAGCGCATAGTTCCGCCGGGCTTTTTTCGTATCGACCGGCAGATCGAACATCGCCAAGACCCACATACAACGATATCCGCTGATAAACATCGGCGAAGGGGCTAGAAGCTAGGGGCCGGGGGACGAATCCCCTGAACATTGCAAACGGCTAAATGAAGCATGCGAACTGGGCGGTTCCACCTCTGCCGCATTGAAATTTGCATTTTCCGTGTCGCATTTGGCCTCGCTTGGCTCCTCCTCGTTGGGATTTTTGCAATCCGTTTTTTGCCCTGTCGCCCGCAGCGGCACATCCAACGTTTTCGCCGCTCCTTCATAGCACCGCACGAGGCTCGCCACATAGCGATGCAAATTCACCAGCAGCGGCCCGCGCTCCGCGCGCATCTCGACCGGTTCGGCGAGCAATTCCAGCAGCTTCGATTTCACCACCGGCGTCAAATCGCGCTGGCCCGCACTGAACCATTCGCGCACCCGCGCATCGACCATCGGCCGCAGCGGCTCGATCAAGTCGTCGGCCAGGCAAAATGCGTTCGAGCGGTTGGAATGCTTGATCCCGAGCGCCGGCAGCAGCCCTGCCGCCACAATGCACCGCGCCAGCGCCGCCCGCACCACCGCATAGCCATAATTCAGCAAGTTGTTCGGCGGCGCCCCGTCCGGATCGCGGCGAAAATTCTCATCGAACAGCGCTGGCCAATAGAACCTTCCTGCTTGCCCCTCGGCATTCGCCGGATCGCCCGAGCGTACATCGCGAGCAATTGCCAGCAGCCGAGTCCGCGCCGCGCCGATCGGCAAATTCGCCGCCTGTGCGCGAATCTTCGCCTGCACGAGCTGTTTCCAAAGCTGCTTCTTCAGCGGGCGCGGCACATCGACCTGTAACTGCACGCGCCACACGACCTGCGAATGATCGGCCAGCGGCAACAGAATCCCCGCGGGCAGATGATCGCGTCCGCACACCACGACGGCCGCGTCGAACTCCATCAGCCGCGCCAGCGCCGCGTGAGAATACGTCACCTGCGGCTGATCGACGAGCAACACGCCCAGGTCTTCGCAAGGAATCTGCCCGACGGTCTGCCGCTTGCGCTGGATCAAAAGCTGATCCAAATGCACCGTCACATGGGCAGGCTCTTTCGAGATTTCGACAGTGCGTTTAATCATCGGTCGGAGCGCCTTGGAAACCCTCTCCCGCCGGGAGAGGGCAGAGGCGAGGGTGCCTGGAAGTTCGAGAACGGCACTACGACCGTCCATGGAACCAAGGGCGTCCGAGCTAAGATGTGCAGGATAATATAGGTGGGGTATTTGGGTAAGTCAATCGTTGGCCCAGCGGATTTCGCCGAGCGGGTCAACGGTCACTTTTTTGGCCCCGCGAAGCTGCATTTGCTTGGGCGACAAATAGAGATTGTCCTTATCCACCTCCTCCGTCTCGCGGGCGTCCGTATGTAGTTTGTAGTACACCCGCTTGCTTCGCTGATCCATCTTACGAACGACGCACAACAGCACCTGATCTTTTTCGCCGATCAGTTGGAACATCTCTCCGTTACTAAGCGATATCACAAACCGCTTTCCTTTAGGCGGCCTTCGATCAATCGGCTGCCGTCCCATTCGCACGCGATTAGCTGCGTCCCACATGGGGATTACCTCCGCCGACCACTTCTCATTTTCGCCTTCGCCTTCGGCCCAATAAATAATGTGATGATTGTTCCCTGGTTTGACGAACTGTGTCTTACGGCGATTTGAAACGCGGCGAAAAGTTTCGCTCTCTTCGAGCATTCGCACACGCTTAATTGGCACTCCCGATTCCATGTGCGGGCGATTATCGCCTTTGAAGGAATCTGTTGGATACTGCTTCGAGCCGTAAGGATCAACGCCGAGTTTTCGTAGATGCTCTTCGAGCGATTCACGAATTGCTGCGTCACGCACCTTTTCGAGGTGCTTAGCGTTCTTGATTTTTGTCACTTCTTTGCGTCGAACGAATGTCTTGCGGTCTTCCACCCAACCCTTGGCCCAGGGTCGTGGCTGTGTTTCGCCGTCGCTCACATTCTCATCGATTTTTTGAGTAGGCCCATAAATCGTTGCTTCGTGCAGCGCACCAGAGGTCTTCCGCTGTGCTCGATGAGACACATTGATTCCCAAAACCGCCATCCGAGCATCATTGAGAAAGCCCGGCCAAGGCGGTGGCATATTGTCGCCGCGTGAATTTGCCAGCGCATGCAAACGACTATGATCGGTAAGCGCCACTACAATGGCATCGATCGCATGGTGCCGGTGGTCGGCCCGATTCTTCCGCCCCAATTTTTCTGGGTCAAGAATGTTGTTTAGCCCCCACCAGTGTCGTAAGTCTTTGGTCATTCCACCGCGCGGACACACGACAGGAAGGCCAAGACATTCCAAGTATTCTTTCACGCAACGTGCAATATAGGTTGTATCACGTAACTGACGCTGGACGAAATCATCTAAATCAATGTCTAACTGCTGCAACTTCTGCCGCTTGCGATAGTCCAACCGCCGGGCAATCTGCAACATTTTTTCGTAACGTGGCCTGTCAGTCGTTTCGAGCCATTCACGAGCTGTACGATCTTTCTTCTCGTTGTTGCATCGTCGATGGCAAATAACCTTGTTTGTCATCGAATCATCCAGGCTTCGCCAGCGCGGCAAGATATGGTCAACATCAACATCTCCGCTAAATAACTGGACTTGGCTAATCTTCTCACCGCAATAAATGCAATCTCCACCTTGCTCATCCCAGAGGACATAACGATTGATATTAGCGCGTGTGGGTTTGATCCCATACTCGTCGGCCAGCCGTTCCGCGAATTGCTCGCGCCTTCTCTCGCGCATAAGATTATCGAGGCGAATTTCCCGCCGTTCTTCGGCCGACTTTTTGGCCTCACGAGCCAATTCAATGTGAATTGCATCCGGCTTGCCATATTCCCGAATTACGGCATTGACCACCTTGCGAACTTCGATAACCGCCTGCCTTACAATCGGATTTGGCAGATCGGGCGGTGGCGGCAAGAATTCTTGAACATTGATCGCCCTTTGATCCGGCCGCAAATATCCAGCGGCATGAAGCGCACTGTTCCTGGCATCATCGGCCATCAGGTGCAAGCCGCGCCTCAAATGAGGAACCAACCGTTGAATCGCCTCACGGCAAAAGTTCATGTATCCATCGGGCAAATTAAGACGGGATGCGCGCTCTGCCTCCTCGGGCGTTAAACCGCATTCATCAACCAGTTTGTGCAAAGCAATATCTTCCTGCGTCTCGTACACACAGATATCGACAATGCGATCCTTGGCATCGTCGGGTAGTTTTCTCCACCGTTTTCCCACGCCCTTGTTGCTCGACATGGCCGCATCCGTTTCGTGTCCCTTCAGTTTGTTCCGGCCGCCACGTTCAAGATTGAATGTCATGTCGTCGAGAAAACTAAGCTTCTTTCGCAGGGCGTCGAACGTCTGCATCTTGGTTGCCATGAGTGCGTTGAAAATCTTTTGCCGTTCTTCGTCGTCTAGCCATCGCTCCCCTCTGCTATCCAATACTTTCAGATTGTTTACCTCTTGAAGGATTCGGAATTCCTGAGAGGCACGATCAGCTCGGTGGCATCGTTTTCGCTTGCACCGCTTTTCTGGTTCGCATTCGTCTGTTAGGTCGCATTGACCAATCACTGACTTCGGCCAATACATCTTGCGCTGGAAGAAAATCAGGCCGTAGACTCCGTATAGCTGCAGTGGAGTTAGCCCGTCTCGGCGCGATTTTGGCACGGTAGGGAATTCTTGCTTGCCGACAACACCATACTTCAGCGAGTCGGTGAGCAGATCGGGATAGAATTCTCGTTGCTTTTTCCAAATCGCATCGAACTCAGCTTCATACATGCTGCGTTGCGTATGCCTATGGCGCACTCGGTCTTGATCTCGACTCGTTCGATGATCGAATTGGGTGTGGAGTTGGCTAAGGTAATGGCCAAGGACTTCACCACGTTTTGCGAGCGTCGTGTTTAGCTCGCCGATCTCTTGCAGCATGCCCTGCGTATCTCGGGCCTTGTCGGTTTTGCGGTTCGACAAAAAGCCACGGCGCGTTACCAAGTGATAGAACACTCGGCCTAGTTCAGGCTCTTCTAGCCTTCGCTGTAACGCGACGGCCCGCAGGTCGTATGGATTGCTGCGTTTGTCGGCAAAAAGCTTGGTCAATTCTGCGGAATCTTTTGGTAGTAATCCAATGTTTTGTAGTTCGCGTCGAATTAGTCGCTTGCGGAGCGCCCGACGACGAATCTGTCGCCGCATTCCGCGAGCATCTCGCCGCGATTGGCTCTTCGACTGTTCGCCGCCTTGCTGGTCGCGATCAACACCTTCGGGAAAGACTCGCACCAAGCAGGATCGAATGGCATTGCGCTCGATATCGATTAACGCACCACCTATAGCCGTAGGCCCTGTGTCCAAAGCAAGAATTCGCATTGTTGCTACCCCCGCATTACTCGTTTAGAATGATTGAAAAGCATGCGACCCTTGGCGTCGGTTTACCGTTTGGAATGCCGGCACTTCCGCCTTGGGCCACCGAAGAGGCCGCTTTCCGTTTGGCGTGACGGGGCGGCCTCTTGTGTTGTACCAAAACATCCAGTATGCTTAGATTCCATGAGAGTATCCAGATCGCTTTAATTTGTGAAGAACTTTTTAAATAAATAACCTCAATGTAAAAGCCCTTTCAAGGTGCTTTGCAGGATACATTAATTGTTGACATGGCCATATTTCCTTGTTAGGCTTACTTAAAGTTGCCCTTTCAAGGTGCTTGCGGTTGCGGATTGCTCGCGGGCTGAGGCTGATTACACTGCCTCGCTTGCGCGGTACGATAAAGACATTCTAAGGAATGTTCGCACCCCGCTGCGAAGGCTGCCGAAATGAGCGAGACCGCAATTCGATTACACATTGAACCGCTGGATGAAGGCGGTTATGTCGCGACCAGTCCCGATGTGCCGGGGTTAGTGGCCGAGGGGCGGAGTTTGGTCGAAGTGGCGGAGATTGCGCGCGATGTGGCTCGGGCGATTGCCGATTCGTGCCGCGAACATGGCGATCCGTTGCCGCCTGCGCTCGCTTCGTTCGATGATTCCAAACCGTTTGATTTAACGATTCCCGTTGGAGTCGGGTGATGGGACGATTAGCGGGTTTCAAGTACACGGAAGTCACCCGCAAACTTCGGGTACTCGGCTTTCGATTCGATCGCCAAGCCCGCGGCAGTCACGAAATTTGGCGCCACGAAGAGTCAGGCCGCAAAACAACTGTTCCAAATCACCGCCGCGACATCCCCGAAGGAACCCTCCGAGCCATCTTGCGGCAAGGCTAAATTGACGTGGATGATTTCCTGAACGCCTGAGAAATGATTGACATATCGAGACAATCAATTATGATTCGAGTAGTGTAACCAACCTCAGCTTTTCCGCGAGTCTTTCCGTAGACAAAGCGAAAAATCTGAAGGCAACGCTCCACGGAGCGACCGGCCGTCATGCCACAAGCAGGGCGGCTTTTTTATTGCGCGGATGTCTTCGAAACCACCCGAGAGAAGCGACTATTCGCCTGCCTCTCGTACCGCGAGCCAATGGTCGAAGTCTGGCGATCAGCCCCGGCGTGCTGGGCATAGCAGCCGACCGGCTGTCGTTGGATCGGCGCGGACGAATTCGCTGGGCGAGCAACCTTGAGTGAATGCGTCTTGCTTCGCTCTGACTGAGAGCAGACCAGTCAGTCGAAAGTTGCCCCTCGTCCCACCCTCAACTATCCTTGCCGCTGGACGCCTCGTGAGGCGGCGCTATCCTATGAACCTACAGTAGACATGCACACAGGTATTCGGAACAGGCTTTGGTGAGTTGTCCCTCATTTCTACCCCCTCACTGAATTCACCTCAACCTGCCGCATTGCAGCCGATTGCTCGACAGCCGCCGCGTCGCCCAGACTGCCAAAGGCCGCGTGCCGAATGATGGGCCGTGCGATCGGCAGTAGCCGCTGACCGAAAAATGACATCGCGTTGACCAATTGCTTGCGCTTCGCTCTTTGCGTGATGGCCATAGTTGATAACCTGAATCGTGTTCAAAACACGAAATCCGGCGACGAAATACGCGTTGCCGGCAACAACTTACAAGGAACCGTCGTATGGCCACTTTGGAACGCCCAGTCGCATCGCCGCCATCTCCCGTCCGTCATCCCAAGGGCCGAAAAGCCAAGGTTCTGTTGGTGAGCGTGTGTGGCCCCTATGCTCGCGACGACCAGTTGGGCAGTCGCGCGATCAACCCGATGGAGCTTTATCACAACCAGGTGACGCGCGTGCAAGGCCCGTTTTCGCTGCGAATGTTTCATCGCAGTTGGGGGCTGATGATGATCCAAGCCAACCTGTCGGCGCCTTGCACGATTCTCGATTTTCCGACCTGGGACCGCTTTGAGGAAGAACTTCGCAATGGCGACTACGATGTCGTCGGCATTAGCAGCATCATCTTGAATCAGCAAAAAGTCCGGACCATGTGCAAGATGGTGCGTCAACACCTGCCGCAGGCGACCATTGTCGTGGGTGGGCACATTGCCAACGTTCCGGATCTAGCGGATCGCATCGATGCCGATCACATCGTCCGCGGCGAAGGTGTGGCTTGGTTTCGCCAGTTTTTGCAGGACGGCGTCGACCGGCCACTGCGCCATCCATTGATCGTCTCGGGATTTGGTGCCCGCTGCATGGGCGTCAACGCGCAGGGCAAGCCGGAAGACACTGCTGCCACGCTGATTCCGTCGGTCGGCTGCCCGTTGGGGTGCAACTTTTGCTCGACCTCGGCAATGTTCGGTGGCAAGGGCAAGTTTGTAAACTTTTACGAGTCGGGCGACGAGCTGTTCGACATCATGCAGCAGTTGGCGCAGACCATGAACGTGCGGTCATTCTTCGTCATGGATGAGAACTTCTTGTTGCATCGTCGCCGCGCGCTGCGAGTGCTGGAACTGATGGAACGTCACCGGCGACCGTGGTCGTTGTATGTATTCAGTTCCGCCAACGCCATCAAGAAGTACAGCATGGAACAATTGGTGGCCCTGGGCATCTCGTGGGTCTGGATGGGATTGGAAGGCGAAGAAAGCGATTATACCAAGCTCAGCGGCGTCGATACGCTGTCGCTGGTGCGCATGCTGCAAAGCCACGGCATTCGCGTGCTCGGATCCAGCATCATTGGGCTGGAGGAGCACAACCTGGAGAACATCGATCGGGTTATCGCGCATTCAGCGCGGCACCGCACGGACTTCCATCAATTCATGCTCTATACGCCGATTCCCGGCACGGCGCTACATGCCGAGCTTGCCGCGAACGGCCGAATTCGGCCCGACTCCGAGTGCGACCCAGCCGACGTTCACGGCCAGGCGGTGTTCAACTATCGTCATCCCTTGTTGCCGCCAGGTAGTGAGGCCGAGTTGATGATCCGCGCATTCACGCACGAATTCGAGGAGAACGGCCCTAGCGTCGTGCGCATTGCCGAGACCACGCTGGCCGGATGGCGTCGCTATCGAAATTGTCCCGACGCACGCATTCGCGATCGCTTTACGTGGGAGGCGCGAGCGTTGGCCACCGAATACACTAGCCTGGTGGCGGCGTCTGTCCGATACTTTCGCAACCAACCGCGGCTTCATGCGAAACTGAAAGCGCTGCAAAAAGAATTGATCCGTGAGTTCGGTTGGAAATCGAGGTTGGCGGCTGCCGTGGGCGGGCGGTTTCTGAACTGGACGGCTCGGCGCGAGGCCGCTCGGCTGGCTCGCGGTTGGACCTACGAACCCACCACGTTCTACGAAGTCAACGAAGCGGCGGCGGCATTGCCACGGCAACACCAAGCGACGCTATGTCAGAGCGTGCGGTACGCGACAACCAATGTTGCCGCTGCGCCGCGCGAGCTGGAGCCGGTGAGCGTGGCGAATGAAGCAGAATGGTAGGACGATCGTTCAACCCGTCAGCCAGCAAAATAATCGACTTCAACACCCCGCTTAAAACCTTTCCGCTCGCCGACAAACTGCGCCCATGGGGTATCGAAGTTTGCAGTCAGATGGTCATCAAGCGGCGCGATCATCCATGGTTGATGATCGGACGTCGATGAGGCGGGCAAGATTCGACGGCTGGTTCGCAGCTGGTCGGCTTTCCGATTTGCGTCCAAGTGAATCAACCCAACGCAGCATCAGGCAACTCGATGCTTCCGGACAAGTCGACAGCACGCGCTGCGATCAAGAAGATTCATTTGAGAAAGTTGACAAAGTGAAAGCCCAATTCGGTATAATGCAAGCGTGCAGAAATCTGATATTGGTGCCACATGGATTGGAAGTGCCTGAGCTATGCAGCCGTCGCATCGATCGTCGCTTCGTCGTCGGCCATTTCGATCCGCGCGCAGCAAGTTACCGTCGGAGCGCCAATAGTTGGCGTTAGCGACGGTTTCCATGAGAATTTTGGCGTTGGATTTGGTATTCGGTTGCCTGGCGGCGTCGCCCTGACCAATGGCGGGCCGGTTGGCATAGGAGTTGGCGCAGGATTGCACCTTGGCGGGCCAAACGGATTTCTGAACATTGTCGCCGACCAGGGTTCGAATCGCGGCATGTCGATGGTCGCGCCCAGCGTCACAGTCATGAGCGGCGGAGCGGGTTCGATTTCCGATGTTACATGGCGGCCATTTGTGATCGGCTTTATGCCGGTCGTCGGCGGATTGGCCGATCCTGCATTTTCACAGTTCGGCCCGATGCCGATTGTCGCGATTGACGAACCATCGATCTTGGAAGAACGTTGGGAGCGGCTGCAACAATCAAGCGGTTTAACGGGGCTGGCTGCCGGCAAATCCGCGCACAACAATACTCCTGCGGCGGCTGACACGAAACCGCCACACGATTTGCGCGCCGCCCGGCTTGCTGCCGCTCGCGCAAGTACGGCAGGCCAGCCAACACAAAGTATCGTCGCCATTCGCCAGAACCTGCGCGACGAAGCCGCCGCACAAGCGAGCAAAATTGCTGAACTTCTCGATCGTGCCCGCCGAGTTGAAAATGAAAACAATCCAGGGTTAGCTCGCATCTACTATCAGCAAGCGCTTAAACGCAGCGCGGGCCAGCAGCGGGACGAAATCGAAGCCCATCTGCACCGCCTGGGCAACGCAGCGAAGTCGCGATAAAGTGTACTGATCGCGTCCTACCGAGATGACCTCACTCCTCATGGCCGAGTTCGATTTCGGCTGGGCATCGCGGCGAAGCTTGACGAATACATTTTCTTTACCTCCTCTTAATTTTGCTGCAAATGACAAGCCGTGAACGATGGGTCGTTTATCCACTATTATTTTTTGCGCTCGGCCTTGGAACTCGTTCTGGGTGGACTCTCAATGAGCTGCACCGCCATCTTTCACGAGAAACGGCGGCAAAGGCCATCGAGGTTGACGCAATGCACGCCAAGGTAGGCAAATTCGACCATTTGCTATGCGGTACGATTAATTGCGGCAGCTTCGACGCCAAAATTGGCAAAGTCGACGAGCTGCTTTGCCGTACAGTGATCGCCGTATTGGGGCCAAACAACAAGCCGGCGGTAATCATTGGAACCGATGCCGATACCAAGTCTGGCTTAATCGAGACGCGGACTGCCGATGGCACCGAACAGGCAGTTTTGAAGTCAACGCCGCCGGGCGGCTCTTTGATCTTATATGCGCCAGACAGGAAACAAGTCGTCTACGTGAAACCGGGAGGCGAGCAACCGGTCATTGTGCTACCAAATGAACGAGCGACAAACCATCCGAGTCAGACATCGCCTGCGGACGCAAAAGACGAACCAAAGGAACACGCCGAGCATGGTGAAAGCACAGAGCCAAACATACCTGAAGAGTCCGCGGCAGAGAAGCAGAATTAGCATGTTCGCCGACAAATCATGGGCTGGTCGTTTCTGTTGACAATGTCTTCGCTGATGCGTCCGCGGTTATGGTTCGCTCTCCAAACCGTCGATTTCGATACAGTATCAGCCCCCGCGCCGCGTGATAAAGCGCCCCGCAGTCGAGTTCGCGGTCTTGGTTGTCTTCGAGCAATTCGACGAGCCTGACGACGGCAGCCGTCACCCACGGTTCTTGAAATTGATTGTCCTCGAGCGCGATCACCAGCCACTCGAGCGTATGCCCAGTGGAGTGCAACGTAGCATCGATATCCGGTGAACTTCCTGGACGCGAACAGAAGTGGGTCGAAAAATATCCATTAGGCTGTTGATAGGCCTGTACTTTCTTGATGGAATCCTGAACGACATCGTTGGCTTTTTTCCATCCGCCTGTAAGTTTATCGCGTGGCGTTTCCGTATCGTCGAGATACCGCTTAACGGCGCGAGCGAGGCTATACAATCGGTGAGTTCCTCCACACGATGCCTCTTCGCCGACCGAAGCCCCCGCTTCCATCTCCGCCAATCGTTCAGTGGTCCATTGCTGGCCATCGCGGGCGATCCACTGATG
>JADZDJ010000273.1 GCA_020851115.1 Pirellulales bacterium | reverse complement strand
TGGAAAATAAGGGGGTAGCCGCTCAATGCTGGATGATTTTTGAATTGTGCGGGCGTCCATCGGCGAAATCATGCAAAAGCGCGGGGCAGGCATGGGGAATTCGTCGAGCGATAAGCCCTGAGCGAACTGCGAAACGGCCGGGCGGTGGCCGCGGGTTGCGGTATGCGGAGTTTAACTTGTCAAAAATCATCGGCCACCGCATGCCATTCGGCACGGCGGGCCACGCCAGCGATGGTGCTGGCCTGTCCATGTTATCGCATGTATAGGTTCCTGTCAAGAGGCGAGGGATTAGATTATTGGGATTGGGGCTGCCGAGGATCGGATCACGAAAGCACGGGATCACGACAGAATTCGGCGACCGCTTGCCCGGTTCCCATGATTTTCCAAGGTCGGCACGCGGGCGGATGTTTTCGGAGATATGATTCCTGGCCTGCGTGGCCCCCTGATCTATGCTACGCCTACGCCGTTGTCGCCGCTGGCCGAAAGTTCTGAGCTATCGTTGACAGGCGTATTTAGTTTCCTTTTTGAAAAGACAGCACAATTAATCGTCCAAGAAAATAAGAAAAAGCCGTCAGGGAAAACAATATGACTGATCGCTTGATACTGAAGTCTTGAAATATTAAGTACGAAAGAGAGACCATAATCACTCCCATCATTAATCCCGTGGCGATAGCGATTCTGGCTCGTTCGAATTTCAAGGAAGTTTTTCCCATGAATCGGATCGTAACCCATTTCATCTGTATGAGCAATCACACTGGGATAAATTCGGTATGGACTCACAAAAGTGGTAATCGTCGCCAGTCTTACCATTGCCCTGGCTTACCCAACTTGGACTGGATGGCTGAGAAGGCGGCTGCGGATTCGGACGGGGATGCGGTGGGGATTGCGGCTGGGGCGGCCTTGGCGTCGACGGAGGAAAGTCGCGAATGCAAGAGTCGCACGAGGTAAGACCTAGCCAGTCGCCTCGGCCTCGAGTGTTGCGTGCTGTCGGGCAACCGGCAGGTCGAAGCATTCACAGAGGTACAACCAGGCAGCGTATCCAGCACCGAAAACATCCTTATGGTGGCGGCCGACCTTGTCCTGTCAAAGGGAAATCGAAATAAGGGGACGCGGATCGTTCTAGGCTCCTACGACGCCTTCGACCGCTTGATCGGCAAGTGGACGACTACGGCGTCGGCAGCATCACGCGCACCGAAGCCTACGTCTACGACGGCAACCAGATCGTGCCGCGGTTCGCCGACGATGACGCGGCGGCCCTGACCCCCAGCGACCTCAGAAACCGCTACCTGTGGGGGCCGGCGGTCGATCAGCTTCTGGCCGAGGAAAATGTCGCATGGTATTACGCCCCCGGCACGGTCGATTGGGCGCTTTCGGACCATCAACACACCGTGCGCGACTGGGTACGGTCCAGCGGCGGCTCGACCACGCTCGCCGACCACGCCCAATACGACGCCTTCGGCAACCGGCTGGATGCGCCCACCGTCGATTCGCTGTTCGGCTACACCGGCCGCTATCATGATGACGACACGGGCTTACAATGGAACGGCAGCAGCCAAGGGGGCGGCCGCTGGTACGATTCCGCGACCGGCCGCTGGCTCAGCGAAGACGCCATCGGCTTCCGCGGCGATGCGTCGAATCTGTACAGATACGTTGAAAATAGGGCGACGATCTTTGTTGATCCGAGTGGCATGGAGCGTGAAGGGGAACACAAACCACTTGGAGATTTGGCAGCTGCTTTGGAGGGAATTGCTAAATCTGAAAAGTGCAAGGCAGAGGCAAGACAAATTGCGGGAGCAATCCAAAATTCATGGGACCACAACTGGCGAGCAAGTGCGCCTTGGCGGCAAACCGTAAAAGGCTATTGGTGTTACGAATGGGCCTACGGCTTTGAAGGCGCTTTCAAACTTGAATCGTCGGGGGATTGCTTCAAAGTCGAAACAGGCGGTGTGGCTGCTGGAGATGATCCTGATGGACCGGTTCACGCCTGGATTAAAATTATATCGACAGAAACCGGCCAATCGGTTTATGTTGACGATGGATTTGCATATTCTGATCGGAGTCAAGTGCATACTGTGCCACCCATTCCTGGTGGTTACGGCCCACGGGAGTGGTGGCCTACTCATAATCCGCGAAAAGACTGCAACATTCCGAAGGCATATCCGTATGTTCCACCAAAGCCGAAGGAACCTCCACCACCACCAGCCCCGCATCGTTCGACCATCTTTGGGCCAGTGACGCCCGAAGAAATATATCAAATCAGACCTTATCGAGGTCCAACCGCGTAGTGACAATGAATTTGCCCGCGCATAGAACGCACAAATGTCCAAATTTCATTTTTCCACCAAGCGACTATTTCTATGTGTGGCATTGATTGCGATTGCCTGCACTATTTGGTTTTACGCCGATCAGGGAGTGGGTACTGTGGCACGAAAAGGCGGCCAGCGAATCAACGATGAAGTGGCTTTTTTCATGCTGTATTCAGCAATGGCATTAGCTGGGTTTGGAATTGGAATCTTATTCAAACGGCCAGTTCGCGGTATCCTGATCGGCAGTCTTTGTTTTGTTATATTTTTTATATATGCACTTTTGCATAGCATGTGGAAATGGCGGTGAGACCAATTTGAGAAGTAAGTAGAGTCGAGAAGTGGCGCGGTGGTTTAGGCGCGGGCCTAACGGTTTCCGGCTCTTTCGTTTGCCGGTGTCTCACTCAGGGCTTACGCATCAAAATTCGCATGTTTCAGCACGTGTAGCAGGTAGTTTGGGTCAAGTGCAGCTTTCATGCGTTTGGCTTTGGCGCCGTTCTTGGTGGTTTTCTCTTGTCGCAGGAGGCTG
>JADZDJ010000272.1 GCA_020851115.1 Pirellulales bacterium | reverse complement strand
CTCCTTTCCCCAGACTCCGAGGCATTTGCGCCACTCATTTGCCTCGCAACCGCTCGCGCGCTACCACCACCTCACCCGTCTGGATCGAATTGACTGTCGTCTTCAGTTCCCGGACAGACTCCTAGCCTCTCGGCCCACCGCACATGTCCCTTGGCGAAGAAATGCAGCAGCGGGCCGAGCAGTTTCGCGCCCGCTATTCCGCGGTGCGCGAACAGGTCGGCCGCGTGATTGTCGGCCACGACGAAATCGTTCACGGGGTGCTCACGTGTCTGTTCGTTGGCGGCCACTGCTTGCTGGAAGGCGTTCCTGGACTGGGCAAGACGCTGCTGGTTCGCACGCTCGCCAAGACACTCGATCTGCATTTCTCTCGAATTCAGTTTACCCCCGACCTGATGCCGGCCGACATTCTCGGCACAAACATGGTGATGGAAGGCCCGGATGGCAAGCGGTTTTTCGAGTTCCAGAAAGGCCCTATCTTCACCCAGATTTGCCTGGCGGACGAAATCAACCGCGCCACGCCAAAAACGCAATCGGCCATGCTCGAGACGATGCAAGAGTTTTCCATCACGGTGGCCGGGCAGGTGTACCATTTGCAACAGCCGTTCTTTGTGCTGGCGACGCAAAACCCGATCGAGCAAGAAGGAACGTATCCGCTTCCCGAAGCCCAACTCGACCGCTTCTTGTTCAAGCTCGTCGTCGGCTATTCGACGCGCGATGAGTTAGCCACCGTGATCGATCGCACCACCCGAGGCGAAGTCATCGAGCCGCAAAACGTGATGGATGGGGACGAAATCCTCCAATGGCAGCAGTTCGTGCGCGACGTGATTTTGGCCAAGCATGTGCAAGACTACGTCGTGCGGCTGACGCTCGCCACGCACCCCGAAGGCCCATTTGCTTTGCCGATCGCGAATCAATATCTCCGCTGGGGCGCCAGCCCGCGCGGCGCGCAAACGCTGGCATTGGCCGCGAAAGTGCGGGCGCTGTTGGAAGGTCGCTATAATGTGAGCTTTGAAGACGTGCGTCGAGTCTATTTGCCGGCGATGCGGCACCGCGTCATACTCAACTTCGAAGCTCAAGCCGAAGGCATCGGCACTGACCATGTGCTGCTCGATATCTTGCAAAAGGTTCCCGAGAAAGCAGACGAAAGGTCGGCCCTGCCAAACCAGGGGGCCGTCAAATAGTAGCCGACGTTCGGTGGCCT
This sequence comes from Pirellulales bacterium, assembly GCA_020851115.1. Taxonomy (GTDB): domain Bacteria; phylum Planctomycetota; class Planctomycetia; order Pirellulales; family JADZDJ01; genus JADZDJ01. The sequence continues at coordinate 4,880 of JADZDJ010000272.1, read as the reverse complement.
TCCGGCAATTCGTTTGCGCTTGCTTACTTCGCCTGGTTGGCCACCACCGGCGGCAGCCAACTGCACAGGTAATAGGCCCGCGGGGCCAACGAATCCAGCAGCGCTGCAAGATTCCAGTGGCCGCTTTGGGCCGATGAGCCGAACATCGAGCCAAGCAGCGTGGCCGGCGGCGAATAGTTGACCACCCTGGTGTTCGACTTGTCGAGATTGGCGAGTTCCATGGCGCGATCGATGGCTTCTTCTAGATATCCAATTTTGTCCACCAATCCCAATTCGAGCGCCTGTTTGGCCGTGAAGATCCGCCCCGTCGTGATTTCAGCATGGATGGTTCCATTGGCGTCGACCACTTTCGGACGCGACTCCTTCACAATGTCTTTGAACTGATCGAACGTTTGATCGACCAGCCCCTGCAACAGTTCGCGTTCTTTCTCCGCCAATTCTGGCGACAGCTTTCGCGTCGGGCTGCCCAGGGCCTTAAACTTGCCGCTAACGACCGAGTCGTCTTGAATTTTCCAATTCTCCAGCAAGTCGGCGACGTTGTAATGCGGGATGATCACGCCCACCGAACCCGTCCACGTGCTGCGTTCGGCGAAGATCGTATCCGGCGTTGCGCCGGCGGCCATGGCAATGTAATAGCCGCCGCTGGCCGCGATCCCCCCCATGCTGACGACCATGGGCACACCGTCGCGGTCGTCGCTCCCTTCGCGAAGCCTTTTTAAGTGATGGTACAAATAATCGCTGCCTGTCACGGTGCCGCCGGGAGAATCGATTCGTAGTACGACAGCCTTGACGGATTTGTCTTCCCGCACCTTGTCGATCTGCCATTTGGGAAAGCCATCGTCGTGCATGATCGTGCCTTCGACGCGGATGACAGCGATCTTGTTCGCCGACGCGACATTACCGGAAAACAGCCGTTCCCGAATTTTCGGATCCGACTGCAGGTAATCCTTGTAGCTGCTGTAGATCGAAATGGCGGCGATCAGGGCGATCAAAAAGAGGATCCACGGCAGGCGAGAGCCAAAGCGCCCGAGGAACCCTCCTTGTTCGAGGACGATCCGCACCGGTTGGTTCGAGGCATTTCCGTCTGGATTGACGACGATCGACATTGTTGAACTCCTTTCGAGTATCTTGGTGGTTAAGCGTCGGATCGCTGAAAGCGGCGACTGACGTTCATTGTAGAACTTCGTTGGTCTCCCGTGGATATGGATAGTTGCGTTTCCAGCTTTCCCAGATTATGAAGGATATCTCCCAATCTAGTCGTTAACTTGGAGAACCTATGATGATTCGACGCCTCAGATTTCGACAACGGTTGGTTCTGCTCATTGGAATTCTTTGCTCGCTGACGACGGGGCTCTATGCCGCGACGGAATGGGTGTCGAACAAAATCTGGCCGGAGCCGAAGATTGTCGATCCAGGTCCGCCGGGCGGTCCGCCGTCGGACGCGATCGTGTTGCTGGACGGCAAAAACATGTCGGCATGGAACCACGCCGAAAACTGGCTTGTCCAAGACGGTTCGGTCACGATCGGCGGCAGCCATAGCATTGAAACGAAGCAATCGTTCGGCGATTGCCAATTGCACGTGGAATTTGCCACGCCGCGCGAGGTTAAGGGGGAAGGCCAAGGCCGGGGCAACAGTGGCATCTATCTGCTGGGTCGCTACGAAGTGCAAGTCCTCGACTCGTACGACAGCAAGACCTATTTCGACGGCCAATGCGCCGCGATCTATAAGCAGTATCCGCCGCTGGTGAACGCCTGCCGCAAGCCCGGCGAGTGGCAAACCTACGACATCGTCTTCGAAAGCCCGCGATTCGATGGCGCAGGCAATCTGACGCGGCCGGCCTATGTGACGGTGTTGCAAAACGGAGTCCTTGTACAGAACCATACAGAGTTGGAGGGCAGCACCTTTTGGGAAGCGCCGCCGCACTATACGCCCCATCCCGAGCGAGCGCCGCTTCAGTTGCAGAACCACGGCAACCCGGTGAAGTTTCGTAATATCTGGATTCGCGAATTGCAGCCGCGAACATACGAACTCAAAGTAAGCAATCGCTAGGCGACTCCTGCAAATTAGGATTTGATGACCAGTGCCTTCCTATGGTTGCCTTCCAGTTGTTGCGCGCGTCTGGGCGACCGTGCCACGTGTCTATCCACAAGCCTGTTGGTCGAGTCATCGGAGACCTGCGCGGAACAATGGTGAATGGCGAGCGGCGAGCGGCTGAAACGGTGCTATTCGTTCTCCTGTGGGTTTATCTCGGGGAATTTGCGTTTGGTGCCATCGTGCGATTTCGGAAAATAATTTTTGTGGTGGAAATGAAGGAGCAGGAGAAGTGCGGTTTTTCCCGAGTGCCGCGAAGATTTTCGCGGAATTCGTTTCCGGTTCATTTCCGGGGGGGTGCGCATAAAATCGTTGGGTGGAAGCGAAATGGATCGGGAATTTACGGGTGTTTATGAAGTTTGAGGGGTGGCGAGGGTCGATGGAAAATAAGGGGGTGGATGCTGGATAATCGATCCTGAATGCTGGATGTTTTATGAATCGTGCGGGCGTCCATCGGCGAAATCATGCAGCGGTGCAGTGTGGGCATTGAAGCCGTCGAGCGATAAGCCCTGAACGAACTGCGACACGGCCGGGCGGTGGCCGCGGGCTGCGATGTACGGAGATTAAATTGTCAAAGATCGTCGGCCACCGCGTGCCGTTCGGCACGGCGGGCCGCGCCAGCGATGGTGCTTGCCTGTCCATGTTATCGCATGTATATGTACCTGTCAAGAGGCGAGGGATTGGATATTTGGGCTCCCTGTACACAACCCTCTTCGTAACAATTCTCTCTTTCGCGAAACTCAGAAGCTGTTTCCTGGCAAGAAGCTGCTGAGTTCGAGACCCTTTCGGTCACTCCTCAAACGAACGCAACCGGTAGCGAAACTCTGCTTGTCCGGTTAACACAAAAAATCGCGCCGCTGTTAAGCGGCGGGTTGTTTTTCCAAACGGCGAGAAAAACGACCGGTCAGAGAACGCTCGCGCGAGCACCGATTGTGTACTCCCCTCATCCAGCGAGTGGACCCAATCCAGATACGGCTGCCGCGGGCGGACCACCAACACGGATCGATCGACGGACCACATGGAGCGGCGCCTTTCGCAATCGGGCCGGACTGCCTATGATCGTCCCCACCCGATTTCAGGCCCGTATCGTTGTATAGAAAGATTGCCACAGCGCGATTCTCGCCCAGATCGGGGAGCATTTAACCAGGATGGTTCGCTCGCCGACATCAAACGCGAGACTCGCCTCGGCGGGTTGCTCAAACACTTCCACCGCGAAGCGACCTTAGTCGATTCGGTTGTCAAAGAGCTTTTTGGCGAGAATGGTCCGCGCCGTGGCCGCTTTCGTGGCCGGTTTCACAATCCTTGCCCGCATCGTCAGCCGACCAATCGCCAGTTCGGTTGGCAAAAAGCCGACGGGATTTGTTAGTTTCGTCTGTTCCTGTCAACGATTTGACGTTCGCATCGTTTTTGTACCACGCGGGTTTTGCTCAGTTTGTCCCCCTCATCGGCCTGATCAAACTACGATCGCGGCCGTTCTCCATCGTCATGCAATAACCGTCCATCTGTCCATTTCCAAGGTTGTCATTGTTTTCGTACAGGAAGCCGCTAACCCACCAGCGCAGGACCAAGCCCAAAATCAAATGTGCGCGCCTTGACGGACACTACCCGCCAGCCCGTCGCCGGTGCGGTTGGCAATCAAGCCGGCTGGATTTGTTCGTTTCGTCTGTTCCCGCCAACGATTTGAGGTTCGCATTATTTTTGTATCACGCGCCATCTGTCTATTTCCAAGGTCGTCGGTTTTGTACAGGATCACTCTGGGATTGACGAAACAGATCCTTCTCGATATCTTGGCTGCGGTGGTTTCCACGCTAGAGAGGGATGCAAATTGGATTTGTGTTTTCTTTCTCTAGTTTCTCAAAGTGAGCCCAATTCAAGCTCACCAAAGGGGGCGATATGACCAAGCCAGGTTGTGCCACGGTTCTTTGCGCGATTATTTATGTGACCGCATTTTCTGCGAAAGTAGCAAACGCCACCAGTCTGAATTATTTTCTAACAATTGATGTCATAAACAACACGTGGGAGCTTGCTGCCTCGACAGACGCGCCTGGGGGTATTGGGTCAATCCTCGTAAATCTGATCAATTATGGGACGGGCCATAGTGTCGCCCCGCGAGGCCAGAAGGGGTTTACGGTTGGCAATAATTCTTTGCCCTCCACATCGTGGCCGAGTGACCACGAGAATTACAATCAGTGCTTTGCCGCACAGATGCCAGTCGATATTGAATCTATGGTGTTCGGAGTCGGATATGTTCCGATACCGGATATCGCCTTCGGCGTACTGCCATCAATCGCAGAAATGCAAGGCAGTGCCCAGAATGTTCCGACTGTTTTCTACATAGGCTCGTATGATCCAGCAAATGGATTGCCAGATTTTGCGTCGGAGCAACCATTTAGTGTCTTGTTCAATCGTCCGCATCCAGGTGTCGTCTATGTTACAGCCCCGCCACCGGGTGGTTTTCCAACGGCTGTATTTCCGAACGATGTCACGTATAGGCCGGAGTTCGCGACATACTCCGCGCGTATCGTGCCGGAACCAAGTGCTTGGCTGTCATTTTTGGGATCGCTTATCCTCGCGTCGTACGGGACTCGCTTATTCAAATCTGGTCACGGCTCAATACAATAATAATTCACTTCGAATTCAAGAAACATCAGATTGCCCCAAACTCAGGGCTTACGCATCAAAATTCGCATGTTTCAGCACGTGTAGCAGGTAGTTTGGGTCAAGTGCAGCTTTCATGCGTTTGGCTTTGGCGCCGTTCTTGGTGGTTTTCTCTTGTCGCAGGAGGCTG
>JADZDJ010000271.1 GCA_020851115.1 Pirellulales bacterium | reverse complement strand
TGGTACTGCCGCGCAAGATCGGTCTTTTCGATCAAGAAATCGTCGACGAACAGTTGTCGGCCCACGTCGATGGGAATCACCGCCGGAGGCGATTCCAAATAAGGCACGCGCATCGGCTCGACGTCGCGGGGGTCGATATTTCGTGGCGGCCACTCCTCCGGCAGCACGATACCGTTGTAGAGCCGCTCACCGCCGTTCTCGCTCCCTGGCCGGTTCCGCGCGTTCGCGACCTCGGCTCGCGGCCCACCATCCTCGGCTGCCCGTGGCGCGCGCTGCGCCGCACTCATGCTTGCCGTCGAACAACAGACAGCGAGGGACCAAAATAGGCGGGTAGTCATCATAGGTCGCTCCTTAAAGGCTTCTTTCGCCGCGCGCGCCACACTCAGAAAGCGATTTGCCCGAGAGCATTGGTGTCCGCCACGGATGTCGCATCGCTCCAGAGCATGTATTGCGCGGTCCTGTTCCTGGCCGCGTTGAACCTCCAAGTTTCACCTGCCGCAGGAGCTTTGTCCCCGAATTCGGAGAATGGTATCTTGAACCACGCTGTCCAGGTTCTTCCTGGCAGGCTCCAGCGGCCCTTTTTTCCGCTGACCTTGTGCGCAAATTCCCATTTTGCGTTCCATTTCACGTCCTCGGTCATACGTTTCTTTTCATTTGGCGCAAAGGCCGAATCGTAACGCGAGCCTTCGACTGGGTTAGCCGCCAGCCGGTAGACTTTGCCGCCCGGCGGCATGATTCCAAGCTCGACGTATTCCTCCTTGAATATGTCGCCGTCGATTTCTTTTCCGTACATGTCTTCCGGGTGCTTTGATGGATACAGGCTGTCCACCCGGACATAGAGATTATCCTTGTCGCGCAGGACTTTCATGGACGTCGTCACGTTGGCATATGGCATGCCGCCCCGGTCCTTGAAAAATGACTCCGCCACGTTTTCCCACGCCTTGGAATCTATCCCAGGCGTTTCTTCGACCGAAGCGACCTTGAGCTGGTGACGGTCATCGAGGATCCCGGCGCGGATGGCTTTGGTATCCCAGTTAAGGCAGGTGTTCTTCCACTGTTGCTGGTAGTTGTCGTTTACAAGCGCGGCGTGGTTGTAGCCATGGCCGCTGAACGGGCGCATCTCGGGCCAATCATCCAAAGACTTTGACCCGCCTTTTTTGCTGTCGCCGGCATACTGTTCCAGGAAGACGTGCCACTCGTCAATCGCGTCCACCAGCGGATCGAGGTAAACCTTGGACTTGCTCATGGACCACGCGTTTTGCAGGAAGAAGATTCGAGACATCTTCCGGATATAGTCGAACTCGATCCGGATGAGGTGCAAGCGCGCCTTCACGTCCGGGTCGGTCGTTTGTTCCGCCGCCGTCAGCAGCGCGTTGGCGTCGGCGCAGTATTCCGGCGGATACATGCTCATGACGTGCCACTTGCTGTCATGATAGGTGGAGCGGGAATACTTGCGATTCCACCCCGGCATGAACACGCCGAAGTAATCGGAGTAGACCGCAATTTGTTTGTGCAGCAGGTCGAAGAACTGCGTCATCCGCGGGGCCGCCTCGCCAAACGCGGCCGTGCAAAACTCCTCCTGACTGCTCGTCCAGTCGGCGGTGGGATCGTCCATCATGCGGCCATAAACGTAGTAGGCGGGGGCCTGCATCCCGCGCACGTAGCCGAGCGAACCGTCGCGCTTGGACCACTTCACGTTGTTGCGCGCCAGAGCCCGGACCACCTCGGCCATGTGTTCGGGCGTGCGTTCCGGCAGATACGGCCCGGCTTGCCCGAACCCGGTGAATGTTTCCTCGAATCCGCACATGCCGGCCGGAAACTCGACGCCTTGGAGCCGGTCGAAATCGTGTTGCGAAGCGAACTGGATCTTGACGATGACGTTCTCGGGAAACCGCTGAATCACCTCCTTGGAGACCGGCGTGTCCTGGTAATTGAGCAATACAATTCTCGCCTCCGGATGTTTCTGACGGATACGCTCGGTAATGCGAAAAAACGCCTCCCACAGCTTGCCGGAGCTGCCCCGAGCGTAGATCTCGTCCATCGACTCGGCGGTCCTGCCGAAAAGCCGATTGCAGTCGTCGCAATTGCAGCGGCAAAGTCGAAAGCTATCCATGGTGGAGAGCGTGATCGTCTTATGGCCGGCCTGAATCAGCTTCTCGGCTTGCTGGTAGATCAGCTCCTGCGCGCCCAGGTTGGTCACGCAGTACTGCATGTAATGGTCAAAACCAAGCTTCAGTTCGCAGGCGCGCCGGCCCTCCCCGGTCAAGGCGAAATACTCGGGGTGGCTCTGCGCATATTTTGCCGGAGGCAGCACCTGGTACCACACGACTTCCGGACCCTGAACCGTGCTCAGCTTCGGAAAGAAATTCATGGCGATATGAAAGAGCGTCTCCCGCGAGGAGTCGTAGCTGGCCCGCATCAGCGGCGTCTTCTGACGGTCGAGATTCCCCGGCACGGCGATCTTCGCCATCGGCATGAAGGCGATGCTGCGGGTGTCGATCTTGAGTGAGCCGTCCTGGTTGAACGCGGCTCGTCCGCCATTACGCGTGTCATAAATGCTCTGGTCCATGTTCATAAACAGAAAACGCACGCCTGCGAATTCGCGGAGAAAATCGCACACGCCCTTAACCGTGCCCAGCAACGCCAGCGGAGTTGCGCCGCCGCGGAGGGCCTCGCCAGCATCCTGCTTGTCGTTTCCCGCAAGGATCAGGTCTTGGCCCACGGCCCGCAGGTAATACGTCCAGTCGTCGTGCTGGGCGAGCTGAATGCCGCGGCTTTCCGC
>JADZDJ010000270.1 GCA_020851115.1 Pirellulales bacterium | reverse complement strand
CTTGAGACTTGAGATCCTTCCCCCTGGTTTGGCGTCGTAATATCAAAAAGGGCGATCTTCGGGTAGGTCATTTTTTGCTGGCTGCCTTAGGCGTCGCCGGGGTGAAACGGGAGTGTCGGGGGCGGTTGCGGCGGGCGATTTTAGATCGTTGGGAAGTGGATTTTTCGTTGTCGGCGCGCACCTCCAGCGTGGTGTGTTGCCAGAGTGCCTTCGGAAGCAGGACGATTCGGCGCGCGCGGCGTTCAGGCGGGCGCGGCGGTGGGGGGCAAGGGGCACGTTCGGCCAACGCCCGCGAATCTTCGCCACCAACCGCTGCAAGACTTTCCGCGAACCGGCCGAAGCGTCGATGTCCGCCGGCCGCAGCTTGCCGCACCGCAGATGCTCGCCGAAAAACACGTCCAGCGGCAGGTAGCAATAACTGTCGTAATCGCCGTGGAAGAACCGGCCCCACGGATGCCCGTGCAGCGGATCGTCCGTGGCGTCGAAATCCAGCACGATCTCCTCCGGCGGCCGCTCGGTCCAACGCAGGAAGGTCTCGGCGAAGAACTCCTCGATCTTTCGCTCGCGGTAGACAATCTTCTTGTCGCGACTCTGTTCGTTCGCCCTACGCGGCGTCAGTTCCAGTCGATTCAGCGTGCTCTTGCCCGCCAACGGCTTGCCCCGGTCGCGGCGGTCGAGGCGATCTTGCCCGGTGGGATCGTTCCGGCCCACCCACACGGCCAACAGCGGGTCCGCCCGCAACTGCTCGTGGTCGTTCAAGTCTTTGTAACCCAGGCAGAGTGCGAACATCCGCTGCTTGAGCAATTCCAGCACCGAGAAGTCGATCAAATCGGGATCACGAAAGTCCTCGAAGCATTCGGCAAACGACGCGATGATCCCGCCGCGGGCCTCGACCTCTCGCAACAGCAAACCGCCTGCACCGGAAGTGATCGTGCCCCCGTCGAACCGGGCGGTGATTTGGCGGCCCGCCAGGGGCTGGAAATCGAACGTCGTCAGGATACACGCTGTCGTCATCGGGCTGCCTCCGTGCGTTGGGCGAAGTTGCTTCTGCAAAAACAACTGATGCCAAATCGGGCAGCCTTTTTCTATTAGGGTGGTGAGAAATTCAGGTTAGAACTTTTAGATCTTGATGATACGCCTTTGCTCGATATTCATCAGCAGATTGAATACGATTGGAAAGCGGGCTAATTCTTGATGGGTGCGGCGTTCATTGACAGGATATACGCCATTCGCAGTTGATGAAGCATATCGTTGAGCAGCATCGATTCTTCCGGCGTGCGATTGTTTGCCGTTTTCGCTTCGAGCATCGATAGCGTATCGATGTAGTGCTTGGCCTGGTATTGGCGAAATTCGATAATACCGTTGATCGGGTTAGGGACTTGGCCAAGCGCGATCATCGCTTGCGTGGCGATCGTCGTGAAGAGAAAAGTGAGGGTCGCTGGCGGAAGCGGAGCGTCCGCAGGCTCGGCGGATTGATCAAGCGGAAGTGTGCTGGCTTGAGGATCTGGTGAGGCAGGAGTCGGCGATGCCGCCTCGGCGCGAGCGGCTTCTTTCTCGGCTTCGGCTTGCGACTTCCAATCTTCGTCGATGATGATTTTTGGCTTGTCGGTTTCGCTTGACATTGCTCGAATTTCAATAACAGATGTGAGATTTCCGGTTTGCGACCTGAAGTATCTTCAGCTTCCCATCGCTGCCCATTGACCGGTCGAGTGCTTTTCGATGGCCGCTCCAAGAAAGCCGGCAAACAGCGGGTGCGCCTGCGTCGGCTTGCTCTTGAATTCGGGGTGAAACTGCACGGCCAAAAACCAGGGATGATCGGGCAACTCGACGATTTCCACGAGCGATCGATCCGGGCTTGTCCCGGCAATCAACATGCCGGCCGATTCAAACTGCTGGCGGTAATCGTTGTTGAATTCGTAGCGATGCCGATGGCGCTCCGTAATTCTTTCGCTCTCGTAGCATTGCCAAGACCTGCTCGACGCATCGAGTCGCGCTGGCTGCGCCCCCAGCCGCATTGTTCCCCCTTTGTCCGTTATGGTTTTTTGCTCGTCTAGCAGGCAAATCACCGGATGAGGCGTGTCTTTATTGAATTCGGTCGAGTGCGCATTGTTCAAGTTGACTACATTGCGGCCGAATTCGATCACCGCACACTGCATTCCCAGGCAGATGCCGAAAAATGGAATGCCGCGCTCGCGGGCGAACCGAATCGCCTCTACTTTACCTTCGATGCCTCGTTCGCCGAAGCCGCCAGGGACAAGAATGCCATCGAAGCCTGCCAGTAGCCGCTCGGCTCCATCGCGCTCAATATTTTCGCTCTGAATGCTTTGAATACGAACCTGGGCTTTGTGGTGAATCCCGGCATGATCGAGCGCTTCGTAGATCGACTTATACGCGTCGCGATGCTCCGCATATTTACCAACCACCGCGACTGAAACTTCTTGCTCGGGATTACGCAGCGTGTAAAGCAAGTCGCGCCACTCGCTCAGGTAGGCCGGCGGCGTGTTCAGGCCGAGCCGGCGGCAAATGAAGTCGTCGAGTCGATTATCGAGCAAGCTCAGTGGCACTTCGTAAATGGAAAAATCCTTGTCCTTTTCCTCGATCACCGCTTCGGTCGGTACATTGCAGAACAGGGCGATTTTTTCGCGGTCTTCGCGGGAAATCGACCGCTCGGTGCGGCAAATCAGCACGTCGGGCTGGATACCAATTTGTCGCAACAGGCCCACCGAATGTTGCGTCGGCTTGGTTTTCAATTCGCCGGCAGCCTTCAAGTAGGGCACGAGCGTCAGATGAATGTAAAGGCAGTTCTGTTTACCCACATCGAGCGAAAACTGGCGAATCGCTTCCAAAAACGGCTGGCTCTCGATGTCGCCGACCGTGCCGCCGATTTCAGTAATGACGACGTCCACATCGTCGTCGGCTAGCTTGTGTACGACGGACTTAATCTCATTTGTCACATGCGGAATGACTTGCACCGTCTTTCCCAAAAATTCGCCGCGGCGTTCTTTGTTGATGACGCTGAGGTAGATCTGTCCGGTGGTATAGTTCGAATCTCGCGTCAGCGGGCTGTTTGTGAATCGCTCGTAATGGCCCAGATCGAGGTCGGTTTCGCTGCCGTCGTCGAGCACGTAAACTTCGCCGTGCTGATAGGGGCTCATCGTCCCTGGATCGACATTGATGTACGGATCGAGTTTCTGCATCCGCACTTGTAATCCGCGGCTTTCAAGCAGCAAGCCGACGCTAGCGCTGGTGAGTCCTTTGCCAAGGGAACTGACGACGCCGCCGGTGACAAAAATATGCTTGGTCATGCCAGATTGGATGCTATTTCCATGCGGATTACAGAAAATCGGCCGCGAAGCCTCCTGCGCGGCATCACCCACTATTGAACGAGGTGAGAGACGGTTCGTCAATTCGTCCAGGGTTTGGTTGTACCGCGGCTTCCTGACTGCGCCACTGGTTCGGCCGAAGCTCTCCAGAAAATAGGCGCAAGTTAGCGGCAGTAGTCCTTCGTTCGACGCCACGTGCGAGCTCATGAGCCACGCACATTTCAATTGGGACGATGTTTCGGGCCTAACCCGAATTCATGGGGATTTGCAAGCATCAGACTGCGATTGACCCAAACTTGCGAATGTGTCAGGTTAAGGAGGCGTGAAATGGATTTCCCCGTGGCTTTGGACCTAATTAGAGGTGGTCCCGATGAAGGATTATTCGTGGGCAATGGCGTGGATACTTGTTGGTACAGCCTATCTTTCGCCCCAATGCGCTGCGGAAGACGCGGCAAATTTGCCATCCGTGATGGTTCGCAATTCGGCGGCAGGTGTCGCGCCCGGGCCGTCGGTCGATGTGCAAGCGACCGGTTCGCCGGCGGCAGCCAAGCCCGCGGAAAACGCTAGTGAAGCGCCGCCGTGGAGGCCCTCGGCTCCATCGACGCCGCCAACGAGTCCTGTAGGACCGCCCCCGTTAGGATTACCGGACGTGAGCGATGCACGGCCACTAGCGCCGATGACGAATTCGACGGCTACCCCCTCCACAAATCCATCGCCGATGATCGGCGATGGAATACCTTTGACCGCAACTCCATCGCGTCCAGCATCACTGCCGTCGGAAGTTAGTCCAACCGGGTACGAGGAAGAATTGCCACCGGGCAAATTACCATTGAAACAAGGAGTGCCGCGCGAACTTTCGCCGCCTGATTCCCTGCAGCGGACGCGTAGCGATACCGCTCCGCCGGCAGGTTCTTCAATCGCGGTCGATTTGGGCGCTCAAGCCGCAGCCCATGCGGCTGCGGACTTATTGAAGAGTTCGCTAAACTCGGTGGCGGGAGGAGGCATTGCCCCGCTAAGTCAGTATCTCGAACGCAGTCATGAAGTCGATCGCGCCGCGGTCGCTCAGGCCTATTGGCGGATGATACTTGCCAACGGCAGATTGGGCTGGGCGCGCGACGAGCAACAGCGTCTGGAGCAAATCGTGCCAGGCAAACATGCCGTTGAAGGCCCGATCTTATCAACGGCGCGTGGAACGGCGGGGGCGCGTGCGACCGAAGCCGAGATTGAGCTTGCATCGGCGGCGGCAGATCTGGGCGCGATTTCTTCGTTTTATCCTGCGGCGGACCAGCCTTTAGCGATCGATCGTCCGCTCGTCGGCCCATATCACACCTATTACAGTCAAATTTTTGCGACTCGACCGAACGTCCGAGCAGGGCAAATCGATCAGAGATTGCCACTGCGCTTGAGGGCGATAAACGACTGGGCAGCGACCGTACATTCGGCCACCAGTGCAGTGCATTACGCCGAGCAGGCTCATGCGAAAGGCGAAGTGGATTTACGCACCGTTTTGGCTTGCCATGAAACATTGCGCCAGCAGCGGCACAGGTTTCTCGATGCTGTCTTGCAATATAACTTAGACATTGCCGAATATGCTGCGCTGGCAGCGCCAGCGGGCACTTCGGCGGAGAAGTTCGCCAGTATGTTGATTCCCATCAAGCAGCCAGAGCGACTGAGCGCGACGCCAACTCGGCCGACGTCGCCGCTCAGTGCAGATGGCCAGCGACCGTTGCCGGCCCGCGACGGTTGGACAGCGCGTACCGGCGTTGCATCAGAGCAGCAGGTGCCAGTGGCGGCGAATGGCGACTCCCTCGACAGGTACAATCTTGGCGGCGAAGGTTCTGCCGGACCTCAGTCCAAGGTCGAATCGACCGTTCCGGCCGATCCATTTGTCAAAGGCGGTCTCGGCTCGCGATACAAAGCTCAAGGTCGATAATCGAAGTTCAATTCGGCAGAAATCGTCAGGCTTCAAGCGTCGCGCCGGTTTTCAGAACGATTCAATCCAGTTCACTACCGTTGCTTAGCCACCCGCTTTGCGTTTTACTCGGCGCATAAAGCGATCCATATCGATGATGGCGCGGATATGTTTGCCGCGGCTGACTAACTCGGAGTCGTCGTGGGCTTCGATGTGCAATGCGACCATGTTCTTGTCGATCGATGCGATCTCGGCGGTAGCGATGACGGTCGCGCCGACAGGGGTTGGAGCGAGGTGCGTGAATTCGAAGCCGTAGCCGACGGAGGCTTCGCCGTGGTCAAGGTGCGGAAAAATCGCTTGAGCAGCGGCTTGTTCCATCAGACTTAACAGCCACGGCGTGGCAAAGACGGCGGGGCCATCGGGGTAAATCGAACTGAGCAATTCTTGCGTCACCACTCGGTGGCGTCCTTCAGCTTTCAGACCGGGAACGAGGGTCGATTTCATGCGATGCGATGGGTGCTGAATAAGACTACGATCCAGCATCCCTCTAGCGTGGCTTGGTCGGCGAAACGGCTCGCCTCCTACGAGATGATGGACGATCAAGGTAAGATAGCACAAATGCGAATTCCGCCCATGACATTGCCGCGTTTTGTTGGCGACCGCTTGGAAACGGAAAGCGGCGGCATTGCAGCACCCGTGAAGCCATTGCGCATTGGGCCGCTGGTCGTGGATCCGCCGCTGCTGCAAGCGCCGATGGCGGGGTTTACGAATTATGCGTATCGGCAGGTGGTGCGCGAGTTTGGGGGCGTGGGTTTGCTCGCCACGGAAATGGTTTCGGCGCGGGCCTTCAAATGGATGGACGAAAACGAACAGGAAGCGCCCGACCGCCTGTGGGGCGTGGCCAACGAGGCGCGGCCGCTGGCCGTGCAGATTTGGGACAACGATCCCGAGACGATGGCGATGGTCGGAGCGCGGCTGGCGCATGAATATCGCGTTAGCGTCGTGGACATCAACTTCGGCTGCCCGGTGAAAGATGTGGCGGCCAAGGCGCATAGCGGCTCATACTTGTTACGCGAGCCGGAGCGAATGGGGCGAATTATCGAACGCGTCGTCGCGGCATGCGATCCAACGCCGGTGACGGCGAAGATCCGGCTTGGCTGCGCGCGGAACTGTATCAATGCGATTGAAGTGGCGAAGACTGTCGAAGCCGCGGGAGCGTTGGCAATAACGGTTCACGGCCGGACAGCGGCGGATTATTTCAAAGGTTCTGCCGATTGGGAAAACATCGCCAAAATCAAGCCGCACTTAAATCAGATTCCGCTCATCGGCAACGGCGACCTCGATTCGCCGCGATCGGTCGTGAATGCATTCGAACATTACGGCGTGGATGGCGTGATGATCGCCCGCGCGGGGCTGTCGCGGCCATGGTTGTTTGCGCAATGTTCCGCGGCACTGCGAGGCGAGCCAATTCCGCCCGATCCGACTCTCAAGGAAGAACGGGCGTTACTTTATCACCATTATCGATTGGTGTGCCAACGGTTCGGCGACGAGCGCGGCACGGCGCTTATGCGAAAATTCGCTTGCTGTTACGCCCAAGGCCGGCGCGGAGCGCGCGATTTTCGGGCGCATGTGGCGATAGTTTCTACGCCAGCCGAGTTTGATGAGGCGGTCGATTCGTATTTTCCTCAATAAGCTTTACGCTCCACGAATCGAACGCAACTTAAAGTACTGAAAGACTTTACAATTCCTATTCAATTAAATCAAAGAAACCTCGCGCCTTTTTGACATGAACTATTGTCAAAAATAGAGATTGCTGTAGAATTTGAGTGTTGATGTGGCCATTGAGCGGAGGTCAACATGGAAACGGGCGTTGAGAAATCCGATCGCGGTCTGACAGATTTGCTGCGTCACCGTGGACCCATGAATGTGTCGGAACTGATGGCAGCGATGCAGGTTACAGCGACTGCTGTGCGTCAGCGTTTATTGCGTTTGATGTCACAAGGTCTTGTCGAACGATCAGTCGCCAAGGCTGGGCGCGGAAGGCCAAGCCATCGGTATACCCTTACGGATAAAGGAAGACGACAAGCTGGGTCGAATTTCGCCGATTTGACGCTCGCCTTGTGGCGAGAAATTCGGTCGGTTAGAGACGTCGAAGTTCGCAGTGGCTTACTGAAGCGGATTTCACAGACGTTGGCCAGGATTTATGGACGCGCTTTGAAGGGTGAAACGACTGAAGAGCGGATGCAATGCGTGTCGGCGCTGATGACCGAGCGGAATGTGCCGTTTATGGTCGATCACAACGGTTTACTGCCGGTATTGACGGCTACGGCTTGCCCCTATCCCCAACTAGCCGAACAGGATCGGGGCATTTGCGCGATGGAGAAAATGCTGTTCTCCGAACTGGTCGGAAAGAGTTTGCGGCTAAGCGAGTGCCGGCTCGATGGCGCGGCCTGCTGCCGGTTTGAAATGAATTGATTGGCGGGTATAGTGACGGGTTTATCCTGGTCCCGAGTTTTCCTCTCGCTTACAACCAAATCACAGAAACCATGTCACCCACTTACACCGCTCCTGCGACACAACCTTGGATCGAAGGCCGATTTGAAGAGAACGTCATTACTACGACCGTCGAGCAAGCCATCAACTGGGCGCGGCAGTCCAGCATTTGGCCGTTGACGTTCGGGTTGGCTTGTTGTGCCATCGAGATGATGGCAACCGGAGCGAGCCGCTTCGATATGGACCGATTCGGCGCAGGCGCATTCCGTGCAACGCCACGGCAGGCCGACCTCATGATTGTCGCGGGGACGGTCACTTACAAAATGGCCAGCCGGGTGAGGCGACTGTACAACATGATGCCCGATCCGAAATTCGTGATCGCGATGGGCGCTTGCACCACCGGCGGCGGGCCGTATTTCAAATGGGGTTATCACGTCGTGAAGGGCGTAGATCTTGTCGTGCCGGTCGATGTTTACGTGCCGGGATGCCCGCCGCGGCCGGAAGCGCTACTCGAAGGGTTAATGCGAATTCAAGACAAGATCAAAGGACACAAGCTGACCCGTAAGCCGTCGCCAAACTTGGGCTTTGGCATGCTGGGAGAGAAAAATGCCGACGAGTTGCCGGTGCCACACCATAGTGGATACGTGGAGGCGCCAGCAGATTTGGAGCCGGTTTTCGATCACCAAAAAATCACCGCGTAAGGGGAAAATGTCGAATGACG
Organism: Pirellulales bacterium; assembly: GCA_020851115.1. Classification (GTDB taxonomy): domain Bacteria; phylum Planctomycetota; class Planctomycetia; order Pirellulales; family JADZDJ01; genus JADZDJ01. Next base: position 5,180 of record JADZDJ010000270.1, on the reverse strand, counting down.
AAAATCGATTAACGAATGAGAATTTAATATGTAAATTCCAATGGCTAAACTAGCGAACAAATGGACATTTGTAATTTTTTATTCATTGGTCATTCGTCATGAAGGCATTCGTCATTTCAAACTCAATGCCGACATACCATGGTTGCCGTTATTAGTCCAATGATGACCGAAGCTATACGTATTGCGAACCTGCATGTATCCGTTGGTGAGAAGCCGATACTTGAGGGAGTGAATTTGGAGATTCGCCGCGGGGAAGTACATGCCTTGATGGGGCCGAACGGTTCCGGCAAGAGTACTCTGGGCTACGCCATCATGGGGCATCCTGGATACGAAGTGACCGAAGGGAAAATCGAGCTGATCGACGCCGGCGGCAGAGTCCACGACGTGCTGGCGATGGAGCCGACAGATCGTGCGCGGCATGGAATCTTCTTGGCGTTTCAGCGGCCGATGGCAATTCCAGGCGTGAAGATGGCCGATTTTTTGCGGCACGCGGCAACGAACGTTCGCCGGCCCAAGCGCAAAGAAGGGGAGGAACTCATCCCGATGCGCGAGTTCCGCACCGAGCTGCGAAGCAAAATGCAGCAACTCAAGATCGATGCAGAATTTGCCCGTCGCTATGTGAACGAAGGTTTCTCCGGCGGCGAAATGAAGCGTGCCGAGATTTTGCAACTCGCGATGCTGCAGCCGAAGTTCGCCGTACTCGACGAGACGGATAGCGGCCTGGATGCCGACGCGGTGCGATTGGCAAGTCAAAGCATTGCAGAGATCGGTGGAGATCAGATGGGAATTCTGATCATAACGCACCATGAGCAATTGCTCGAATACAACGTCCCGCTGAAAACACACGTGATGCTCGGCGGGCGAATCGTCGAAACGGGCGGTCCTGAGCTGGCCGTGGAATTGCACAAGCGCGGCTACGAACGCATTCGCCAGACGTACCCGGAGGCGGCGGCGGAAGAGCAGGCGATGAAGAAAGACAAAGTGCCGGTTGGGGTGGCTTAACGGCGGAATGAGAAAGAATTTTTACTCCTGGGCAAGGAGAAATAAATATGGCGACCGACCTGATGGAACAAGATGTTGTTGGGGAGATCAATAAGTACGATTTCCGTACGATGTCGAAGCCGGTGTTTCGCGCTCGTAAGGGGCTTAACGCGGAGGTGGTAAATCAGATCGCGGACATCAAGGGCGAGCCGCAATGGATGCGCGACTTTCGCTTGCGGTCGCTGGAGATTTTCAACTCGAAACCGATGCCGCGGTGGGGCGGGAACATCGACCTTGATTTTCAGAATATCTACTACTACCTGAAGCCGACCAACGAGCAGGGGCGCACGTGGGACGAAGTGCCTGAGGAGATCAAGAAGACGTTCGACCGGCTGGGGATTCCCGAGGCCGAAAAAAAATATCTAGCCGGCGTGAAGGCGCAGTTCGAAAGCGAAGTGATTTACGGCTCGCTCAAGGAAGACCTCGCCAAGCAAGGCGTAATATTTACCGATACCGACTCGGCGGTGAAGGAATATCCGGAGCTGGTGCGCGAATATTTCTCCACGATTATTCCACCGGCGGATAACAAATTCGCCGCCCTGAATTCGGCCGTTTGGTCCGGCGGATCGTTTATCTATGTACCCAAGGGCGTGAAGATCGAGTTTCCGCTGCAAGCTTATTTCCGCATCAATGCCGAAAGCATGGGGCAGTTCGAGCGGACGCTGATCATCGTCGATGAGGGAGCGCAAGTGCATTATGTCGAAGGCTGCACCGCGCCGATGTATACGACCGAAAGCCTACATTCGGCCGTCGTCGAAATCGTCGTCAAAAAGCATGCTCGCTGCCGTTATACGACGATTCAAAACTGGGCCAATAATATTTACAACCTGGTAACCAAACGTGCGGTCGCCTATGAAGGCGCACTGATGGAATGGATCGACGGCAACCTCGGCAGCCGGCTGACGATGAAATATCCGGCCGTTTATATGATGGAGCCGGGAGCCCGCGGAGAGATTCTATCCATCGCGTTCGCCTCGCACGGCCAGCATCAAGACGCCGGGGCGAAGCTGGTTCATTGCGCGCCGGACACTTCAGGCCGCATCATCAGCAAGAGCATTTCGAAAAACGGCGGTCGGGCGAGTTATCGCGGCTTGGTCAAAGTCGAGCGTGGAGCCGAGCGATCGAAGTCGAACGTTGTCTGCGATGCCTTGATTCTCGACCCCAACAGCCGCAGCGATACCTATCCGTACATCGAAGTCGATGAGCAGAATGTGCAACTCGGACACGAGGCGAGCGTGTCGCGGATCAGCGAAGAGCAACTGTTTTATTTGATGAGCCGCGGCTTGTCGGAGGCGGAAGCCAGCACGATGATCGTCAGTGGGTTCATCGAGCCGCTGGTGAAAGAGCTGCCGATGGAATACGCGGTCGAGATGAATCGGCTGATTGAACTGCAAATGGAAGGTTCGGTGGGATAGTGCTGAATGATGAGCAGCAAGCGATGAACGGCAGTGTTGACTTGCAAAGCCGCTGATGATTTCGGCGGCTTTGTTTACTTTGCGCGCGATTTGGTCTCACGAAAAGTTTAATGGCTACAGCGATAAGTACTGGATTTAGCAAGGAAGCTTTTGAATCGTTTCTCGCCGAGCGCAATGAGCCGGATTGGCTTACCGCTGCGCGGCGGGCCGCATGGCAGGCGTTTGAAGCGTTGCCGTTACCGAGCCGGGCGGACGAAGAGTGGATGCGGACCGATATTCGACTGTTTCGTCTCGAAAAGTTTCATTTGCCGTTGGCCGACGCCGCGATCGAAATCCGCGCCTCTTCATCCTCAATCCACGCTCCCCTGCTGTCTCACGGCGTTGAGCTTGGCGGGCAGGTCGCCTCGGTCGATAGCCGCTGCATTCCAGCGACGTTGAATTCCAAATGGGCCAAACAAGGCGTGCTGTTTGGCAGCCTCGATGAAATGGTCCGCACTCATGGCGAATTAATTCGGCCGCAACTGTATCGTGCCGTCGAATTGCACGCCGATAAGTTTGCGGCGCTGCATGCCGCCGCTTGGTCCGGAGGAACTCTGCTCTATGTTCCCAAGGGCGTGGTGATCGACGAGCCGCTGCATACGTTGGCCTCGCTCACGCCTGGAGCGGTCGATTTTAGTCATCTGTTGGTCGTACTCGACGAAGGGGCCGAGGCGACGCTGCTCACGGAAACCGCCGGCGGAGCGATGGCCGACCAGGTGGAAACGGGCTTGCACTGCGGGGCGATCGAATTGATCGTCGGATGCGGGGCGAAATTGCGGTATGTGAATCTGCAAAACTGGGGCACGGGCGTCTGGCACTTCGCCCATCAGCAAGCGATCGTCGAAGCCGGCGGCCAGTTGCAGTGGACAATCGGTGCGCTCGGCAGCCGGCTGGCTAAAGTGAATCAACATGTGACGCTTGCAGGGGAAGAGGCTGAGGCGCAGGTGAACGGCGTAATGTTTACCGAAGGGAAGCAGCACTTGTCGTATCACACGCTGCAGCATCATCAGGCCCCGTCGTGCAAGAGCGATTTGCTCTATAAAGGCGCGCTACAGGACCAATCGCGCGTCGTCTGGCGCGGGATGATCAAAGTGGATCGCGGCGCCCAAAAAACCGACGGCTATCAACGAAACGACAATCTTATGCTGTCGAATCGCGCCCGCGCCGATTCGATACCGGGCCTCGAAATCCTAGCCGACGACGTCCGCTGCACGCATGGAGCGACGACCGGCCGCGTCGACGACGAAATGATCTTCTACGCTCAGTGCCGCGGACTGACGCGCAAAGAAGCCACGCGGATGGTCGTGGCCGGATTCTTCCAACAAGTGTTCGATCGCATCACGATCGACAGCGTTCGCGAAGCACTCGGCGAAGCAATCGGACGTCGGATTCGGGAATATGAATAGCTCAAGGCAGGGGCGATTCGCGTCCGGATGGCGGCAGAGCGGGGTGGCGGTTGTCTTTCACGCCAGCGACGGAAAATTTCAGTTTCAACCGAGGCGGGATACCGGTGAAATACTGGAGGATCCGCCAATCCCGACGAGCACAGGGAACGTTGCGACGAGAATGGTCGATGGGCACAATGAATGGCACATTCGACCGTATCGTTGAAACCGGTCGTTGCAGGTTGGCGTTGAGTGACTGCTTGCGACGACTGGCTGCGAATTGATCGAGAGGAGTACATTTGCGGAGATGAGACCAATTCTTCGCACCGCCTGGTATCTTACCGGTCCGACCGCCGCTGGCAAGACCGCTGTGGGAATCGAATTGGCGAAGCGGATTGACGCGGAGATTGTTTCACTCGATTCGATGGCGATTTATCGCCGTATGAATATTGGCACGGCGAAACCGACGGCTGTGGAACGTGCAGCGGCGCCACATCACTTGATTGATCTGATCGAGCCGGCGGAGGAGTTCAGCATCGCTCAGTATTTGGCGGCTTCCGAGCAAGCAGCAGTGCAAATCGCGCAGCGCGGTAAGCAAGTGCTGTTTGTCGGCGGCACGGCCCTTTATTTGAAGGCGCTGTTGCGCGGGCTGTTTAGCGGTCCACCGGCCGATTGGAAATTTCGTCGCGAATTGGAAGAACTTGCCCGCATCGAAGGTTCGAACGTGCTGCACGAGCGATTGCGGCAAGTCGATCCTGCTGCGGCAGCGAAATTGCACGCAAACGACGTGCGGCGCATCACCCGTGCCCTCGAAGTCCACGCGGCCACTGGCAAACCGATCAGCTTTTACCAGCAACACTTTGGTACTAGTCGCCGTGCCGAAGAATGCCGAGTGTTCGTGCTCAATTGGCCGCGCGAGCAATTGGAACAGCGTATGCGCCGACGGGTGGATGCAATGTTTGAGACGGGGCTGGTGGACGAAGTGCGACAGTTCATGGGGAAAGGGGGATGGAGAATGGGGAATGAGACAACCTTTGGTCGTACCGCCAGGCAAGCCGTTGGCTATCGTGAAGTGATCGAATACCTACGCGGCGAGCGTGACTTGGCGGCCACGATTGAGTTGGCAAAACTCCGCACCCGCCAATTCGCCAAGCGGCAGTTGACGTGGTTCCGTGGTTTGTGCGAGTGCCGATGGATCCATGTGGAAGAGCCGCTCGAACCAGCGGCCACAGCCGGGGAAATCGCCGACCTTGGCGCAATGTGTACTCGCCAAGCTCCACCGTGAGGATTGAAGACCCTG
>JADZDJ010000269.1 GCA_020851115.1 Pirellulales bacterium | reverse complement strand
TCTGCGAGAACAGCGAAGCGATGATCCAAATCGCCATGATCCAGCTCATGCTCCACCGCCTCTGCCGGCCGCCCAGCCGACAACACCGATGCTAGCAATTAAGAAACACCCTCTAAGTGACGATCGGCGCTCTGCCGAACGAATGTCCCATCAAAAACTTGCGATAGAATTCCGGTACCCCGGCGTCTTCCAAGCAGGTGGAAAACAGGTGCCGGAAGTCTTTGAGCGTGGTCTTTCGCGGCCAGCCAAGTCGCTGAGCCAGCCGGCGAAACATTCCTTCGAGGTCGTCATAGGCGACCTGACCGGCTTCCGCGAGCAGTTCGTCACGAATTCGCTGGCGGGTCACGGCGCCGGCGGCCGACTTCGCGGTGCAGCGGAGCTGAAATTCCGCCGCTAGTTCAGCCAGCGATGTGCCGCCCCAAGCAAACCGTTTCTGACCGGCTCTTAAAGTACGCTCGTATACGAGACCGAGGCCCTGATTGGTATCTCCCTGGCAGAGCTGTTGCACGATCGGGACAAGTGGAAACCGTTTTTCCCGCTGACCTTTGGTTAAGTAGTCCAGTTCGGGGAGGCACGGCACCTGAAACCAGCCATCCTGGAGATGCTCGCGGAACAGGAATAACGGCTCACTGGCCCGCAGTCCATACAGCATCAAAGGCGCGAAGAGTTGCAATTCAGTCGGACTGCACGCGTCGACGAAGTCCACCGCCATCGACAATGAGATATTGAGAGTGTCAATTGCCTCATCGGCAACTTGGCGATTGCGGCGCCCGTGGCCGACAAAAGGATTGCGAAAGCTCTCGGGCAGAAGGGCTCCGCTTTCCGGGTCGCGCGCCCACTGAAGCATCGAGCGGACGACATCCAAGACATAATCGGGGCGCTTCAGTCGCGGGCCGCGCTGCGGTTTGACCCCGATTCCCGCCGCAACCTGCTGACTCAAGTAGCCTGTAAATTCGAGACGGAAAGTCCGGTCGATTGTCGCGGCAAACTTGTATCGCCGAGAAACGTCCGGTTGGCCAACAAAGTCCTCGAAGTGCTGCAAGGCGGATCGGTAGCGGCTAAGTGTCGAACTGCTCAATTCCTGGGCGTTTGCTCGGCGCTCCAGGTCAGCAAGATAAGCGGCGACTAGGTGGTCGTGGCACAATCGGGAGACTCGCCCGCCGGTCGATCCCTGCAGCTCCAAGCGGTCGTCCAGTTCCCGGGCTCGGGCCAGCGCCGTGAGCAAATCCCCTTCGATCCGCTGGGAAAGCGTTCGTTTGGCTTGACGATCCCACCATTGCAGCATGAAATGATTTTGCCGCTGGTAGATGCGAACTTTCCGGGGCGGCGCGATGCCGCTGGGAAAATCAGTGAACCGGCGGAGTCGGTGACGCTCAGCGTAATTCGTGCTCCAGCGCGAAGCTGGAAGAGCATTGGCCGACGCGGCGGTTGATTTCTCGGCCACATCGGTAAAACTGAATGGGTGGGCAGGCATACTCAAATCCAAAAGACAACAGGGCACCCAGATGTACTCCCTGTCAGCCTAGATTCGCACGATCACCGATCGATCACAGAACGACTGCTTTGCTGTGATAGTTATTGCCGATATTTGAAGTTTCGGTTTTCCGACTGCCGCCAGCCGATGGACAAAATTGAATTAGCGCTGCGACGGTATCAGCAGCTTGCTCTCACCGCCCAGTCTCATCGTGATGTGCCTGTCCCGCAGATGAGAGCTTGGCTTCGTAACGAGGTGTGCCGGGCGATCGCGGTGCTTGTCCCCCGCCCCACCTTTCGCCGCATTGCCAGCTGGCCGATTGCGACTTTGCAGGAAGGTGCGGAAACCGACGAGCGCCGGTTAGTGGTCGCCTTGGATGTGCAGATTCGCGACGTTGCGGCGCGGCTTCAGAAGCTTCTTGCAAGTAAACGGATCGAGGAAAAACTCAAAACGCTCGTCCCTGTCAAACAGAATGTTGTCGCCGAAACCGTGACGATTTCGGACAAAGGAAGCATTCGAAATGCCGTTCAACAGGGTCGCGTCGACGACCTCGCCATTCAGTTCGCTCAGCTTAAGTGGTTGACTCAATCGCACCACGAAAAGCTTGTGAATATCAACGACTACCTCTCCCCACAAGCCGAATGGGTGTTGACCGGCAAGGGGAAGTTGGTGCAACGTGGTGCGACATTGATTGGCCTCAATCCTGACCTGCCGCCGGTCGGAAACTTCGTGGTCTTGCGACTCATGAAACGGATCGAGGAGCGCGCTGAGATTTTGCGGTTCTTTCGAGTGCAGTGTGCGAAGGCTGTCGGTTCGGGTGCCAAGCATTTCCAAAAGCAAGTTGGCGGCATTGTCGCGGCAGGGAAGGAACTCGATCGACTTGTCGGCGAGGCGCGGACGAGTTTCCAGGCAGGACCAGAGGTTGACGTGCGCGACGCGTGCGTCACCGCCATTCAAATCTATGCGGCTTTTTCACCGAGGTCCGACTTGGACTGGCTGGGACTACCTGGCAAAGTGGTTGAAGCCGATCGAATTCTGTTAGCATCGAGGCTAACGAACCTCTGTAATGCTCAACTGCTGGATCGGGTCGCAGCCGCACTGCACGAACTACAAAATCTCGCCGCGACGGTCAGTATTAAGCAGAATACGGTGGACGACGCAGTTGCCGCAGGCGGCTTGGTCCTGGTCGATCATGCCCGCGCCGCTTACTGGGAGCAACATCCTGTCCATGAAAGCTATACCAAGCGGGAATGGCGATTTTTATTGGCGCTAACGAAGCGCGCCCGAGCTGGACAGCCCATGAGTGTCGCAGATATCGAAGATCCCGGTCAAACGCTATCGGAGTCCGTGATGTCGACGACGTGGGGACGATTGAAACGTAAGTTGCCGGTTTCGCTTCGGCGACTCGTCGCGCCGAGCAAGCAAAAGCGCTCAACGTATCTGCTCCATCTCCGATTCGACCAAGTGCAGATTTTTTCTTAATGGCTGCTGTCGAATGCGACATGGTTGTGTCCGGATTCGAAACTTTTTGGCAACTACCTAGCGTAGTTGGCTTCAATGTGGCCGCGGCCGATTGGCCGCGGAAATATTGATGCCCTCAAACAGGGCTGTCTGGTTGGAATAGGCTTCAATGTGGCCGCGGCCGATTGGCCGCGGAAATATTGCCCGATTTCCTCATCGGTAGTCAGTAGTACGTCGCTTCAATGTGGCCGCGGCCGATTGGCCGCGGAAATCTGGCAGGGGTGGGACCACCCACGTTCCTACGGAGAGCTTCAATGTGGCCGCGGCCGATTGGCCGCGGAAATCTGGTCGTCCTAAGTCCTTACTAGTTCTAGTGGAGCGGCTTCAATGTGGCCGCGGCCGATTGGCCGCGGAAATCATCCAGACACTGCTCGCCCAAAAAATAATCGGTGAGGCTTCAATGTGGCCGCGGCCGATTGGCCGCGGAAATTTGATTTAGCAGGGATGCAAAACCGAATGGCAATGAGGCTTCAATGTGGCCGCGGCCGATTGGCCGCGGAAATATCGTTTCTGAAGCGTGGTCGATCAAATCTGAGGACGCTTCAATGTGGCCGCGGCCGATTGGCCGCGGAAATCGCCCCTTTCTAACTCTTTTGGTGGCAAGCTCCCAAAATGCATTTTGCGAGAGGCCAGGGATGTAGTCAAGTTTAGAAGTAGTAGCAAGTCTAGCATAGCGACATAACGTCGTTCAGCATAACGAAAAACAATCACGCGAGCGGTCTCGGCAATGCCTGTCTCACCTCGTCGCTCGCGTGGCAATTTCCACTCGTTTTCTTGTGAATTGCCAAAGAGCAAGGCTCACCGTGTGGTGAAGACCGGATAGGTTCCCAGCTCGCCGGTCAACACGCGAGCCAGCAGTCGTGCCTGGATTTCCAGCATCCGGCGGTAGTTCACACGATACCCGAAAATCGGATGGGTGACCAGCGTGTCCATCCGCTGCTCGTAGGCCCGAAAGAACGATTTTCGCCCTTCCGGTTTCAGCGAGACCGATGGTCCAACCTGCACGAAGTCTCGCGTTGTGATCATCCGTGTGTTGATCGCCGAGAGCACTGCCGAATCGGCGATCAAGGGGCGAAAAGGCTCCAAGAGGTCCAAGGCCAATGCCGCGCGGCCAAATCGCGGCTGATGATAGAATCCCAAAAAAGGATCGAAGCCGACGCTGTGACAGACAATCGTCAGATCCTTAGCAAGCACGCTATAAGCCAACGACAGCAGCGCATTGACGGGGTCGCGCGGCGGGCGGCGGTTGCGGTTGCGGTTGACGAAGTCGAAGTTGAACGGCGACGGACCATTGGTGGTTGGCGAACCATCTTCGCCGTCGACTTTGATCATGCCGGCGAAGTGCTGGAAATAGATTCGCGCGGCGTTTCCTTCGATACCAAGCAGCGAGTCGATTGAGTCCGTCCACTCGGCTTCCTCCTGCATGCACTTCATCATCTTCAGGGCGCTGTCGGGCGGCTCGACGTGATTGCGCTGCAGCATCGTGCGCTGGTTGCGAATCTTCCCGGCAACCAGCGCCCGCGCCAAGCGCAAACAGAACCCCGGCACATCGGCCAAGCGGAATTGCTCGCGGCGCAAGTAGATGTTCTTCACGCCCAGGCCGCTGGTCGTGCCATAGAACCAACCGCCCATCGAGAAGTACGCGATGGGTACTTCATTCTCGCACAGCGCCTGCAACGCCTGCGTCGAAAGCTGGATATTGCCGAACAAGCTCAATTGGCAGATTTCGCCGATCCGCACCTCCTGGATGGTTTTGTCCTTCTCTTGCACCTTCAGCACGTTGCCCGATTTGCCGACGCGCAGGCCTTGCGTGTTCAAATACAACGGTCGCAAGTCGTCGCGAGCCGGCAGCAGGCGGCGGACTTCCGAATCTGAATCGACGCGGGCATAGGCAACCGCGCGATGCGGCAAGTCGATGTCGAACAGCGTTCGCTGCGACAACTGCTCCGACGAATCGAGCGTCGAGCACGCTTGCGTCTCATCCGGCAGGCAAATGCCGACGAGCGAGCAGCGCGGGCACTTCGGGCTATCGACCAGCGGGGGCGGAATACGACCGCTTTCGGCGGTTTCGCGGGCCTGCCGCAGGGCGTCGAGCGTTTGCGAAACGAGCGTTTCATCAATCGCCACTCGCGCTCGCTGCTTGGTGGTTACATAGTAAATGACTCCTTCGTCGCACTGGTAGCCGTTGTCGCGCAGCACCAGCGCCTGCACGGCAAGCTGGGTTCGGTCGGTATCCCACGCGACAAGCTTGCCGTCTGCTACGCGCGGGGTGCCCCGTTTGTAATCGACCGGCGTCACCAGGCCGCCTTCGGCCTCGACCAAATCCATCTTGGCAATCAGGCCGTAGGCGTCGCTCGACAGTGTGATGCTACGGGAGTGAATTGCTTCGCCGCTGGCTTGAAGTTCGTCGCTCGTCGGCAAATCATCGTGCTTGGCGTCGAGTTTGGCGTGTCGCAGGCCCCCTTCGACGGTCTCGCGGTTTTGGGCAAAGACGCCTTCGACCCATTCGTAATAGAACAGCCTGGGGCAATACACGAACTCGTTCAGCATTCGCGCCGGCAGATAGTCGGGCAGCGCGTCGGCCGATGACTCACTCGCAGCGCCAGCGTTCATGGTTACACCACATAGCAGGGCGCATCCATGCTGGTATAAGGTTGGCCCAGCGCGGTAATCACGCGTTCGCCGCGGCCGGCGGTCGGCCCCAGATCAACAAACAGCACCTGATCTTCGTTGTGCTTGATCAACTCGGCGAGTGTGTGGCGGCACTTGGCCAGGTCGATCGGCGTGAACTGGCACTCGAAGATCGAGTACTGCAGATGGTCGCCGAAGTCGCGCATGGTCTTATAGACCCGGCGGAGCCGCTTGTCGTCGCGAATGTCGTAGCAGACGAGAAAGGTGTTGCGCATCGGTGGCTCCCGTAAGGTGCAGGCAACCATCCGTGCCAACCGATTCTGCCGCGGCAGGCCGGCCGCGAGCGATATCTACTCGAAATGTACCTTAGGGGGGATGCATTTTCAACTTCATGGGGGAAGATCGCGTTTGCGAAGGGTTTAGGGTTCAGGGAAGCGACAGGCAAATGCCAGGGCGTTGGAGGTGGGCAATCGCGTTTTCTTCGAGAAACACGCGATTTCGTTCTCGTGCGCCGATTCGCAAAAAAAATTGATGCGGAATTGATGGAGGGCGGAAAGCGAAGATTCTTCGAGAAACACGCAAGCATGCGGGCCGGTTGATTTCCGGTTCATTTCCGCCCCGCTTGCGGTTTTCTCGCGTCGATCGTTCAAAACGGATCGAGAATTACCGAGGATTTTTACCGATTTCCGCCTGCGAGGGTACCGTGGAAAACAAGCTTCCGGAGACGAACGAGACCGATTGCGGAGCGCAGATCGAGCGCTGACGCCTGGGCCTCCAACCCTGCATTTTCCCGCACCCTTGCAGGTTCACGCCGATTGGCGACGACGCCCGATGGCCACGAAAGCGGCCTCTTGAGGCAGTGCCTAGTCGAATTGTCAAAGATCGAACTCGCCCCGCGTGGCAGCTTGGCCGCGCTGGCAGGTTCAATTGTATCTAGTGTACTGATGTTGTCAATAGGGGCGCAACAGGCGGCGGGAGCGAAAGAACGGGGTTCAGGGGGTAGGGTTCAGGGGGGCCGCAGGCGGCGCAGGAGTGAGGCGCGGCTCGAACGGCGCATGATTGCTGGCTTGTGGCAATTTGTATATGCTACCCATTTTGCCGCCCATCATTGCTGCGGCCTTGGCTAAAATTAGCCGACTCCCGCCATCAGGCCGAAGCCACAATGGCGGCCGGCGCCGATTGTCAGGGGGCCGGGAATGGGTTCCTCGGCGGGAATCCAACGGCTGTCAGGGTCGTTCGGATCTTCGCGGCGACCAAAGCGCAATACCAGGTGAACGGCGGTCTGGTCGAGTAAGTGGTTGGGGCGGATATAGCCGATCCGTCGCTTGCCGTCCGTGGCACTTTCATCTCGGACGTACTTGTGGGCACTGTACGACTTGGGAAAGTGGCTAAACGCGCTCCATTCGAACTCGCACGGCTGATCGATGCCGGACTGGGCCAACGCTTTGACTATCAACTTGCGGGTCTTCTCCGGCTTGCGGTCGTCGTGGCCGGGGAGGATGACGGGGGTGAAGCTGGCCCAAGTGCGCGAGTCGCGCGTGTAGGCATCGCGAACGCCGTCCTTGCGATCTTCTGGGATCAATTGCAAGTGCGTTCCAGGCGGAAGTTTCGTGTCGGGCAATGGTTTGAGCAATTGGCCGTCGAGCCGCTGAACTAGGTGTTCCAGCCATGCTTCGTCGCCGGCTGGTGCGACGATCATTACGCGCCTGATAGCAGGATTGGTGTGGGCGTGACCGGTTGATGGAAGCGGGACGTATGAAAGCTGGACGTGAGGCAAGCCAGCGGATTTGTCGTCAACGGACTGATGGCCCGCGACATATTGCTCCACCCATTGCTCGGTGGTACGACCCTTGAGGTCACGCGGAGGATGACGCTTCATTAACTCGACCGCTAGATGCCGTACCATACCCGCGATATGAATTAGCTGCGAATGAGGGTAATTAACCGTGTCGTCATTCTCATCGACGAGCTTGAACAGGACGTGCGGGCGCTGTAGCGGATCGGTGTCGCGGCGGTAACGCACCTGATCCATGTCATCTGCAGTGAGAGGCGGAACCGGTGTCCAGCCGTCTTGTAAACGATTGAGAAATCGGTTGTGGCGATTTATTAGCGCATCGAGCGATCCACTACGATGGACTCGCAGACGTCTTCCCGATTGAGCTGATGGTAGCCAGCGTTCGCCTGGAAGGTGAATTGAAGAACTATCGACCAGGGTGGCGTCGGCGACAACTTGATCGATGCCACAGCCCAGGTGCGTGATTGCGCGAACGGCTGGTCGAATGACGCGGAGCATATCATCGGGATCGGGCGCCGTCGCATCTAGCGAGTAGACGTAATGCAGCGCGGGCAGGTCATCGCCGATTGATTCGACGCGCAGCGGACGGTAGTCCTTTTCCATGCGATGAGACGCGATGCTGGCGTCGAGATTTCCACGATGCCAGGCGGCTGTGACGAGGTCAGTCTGGTTGTGCGGAACATACGCGCGATAACCGACGGCGCTGACGGTGGCACGGGGCGCGATGACCTCCGGTCGCAGCACTTCCAGCGCCTGCAATGCCTGCCGAACTTCCGGCGCGAGCGAACGGCCACGAGCGCGCAGACTGGCGGCGTTGAGCAACGCTTGAAAGGCGCGCATGGGCGACGGAGGCCATTCGGGTTGCTCGGCGTCGCGCCGGCCGTGGAAGAGCGGGAAGGGCTGGATGAAGCGGATGGTGATGCAAAGATCGGGTTTCATTGTTGTGGCTCCGTGGGTTCAGACGCTTTGGCAGCGGGTTTGGCTTTCTTCTGCGCTCGCCCTTTCTTCGTTGGCGCCACATCGCCTTCACCCGCGATGTCCTTCTTAGCTAGGTCGGGATCAAATTTCACCGGCTCTTTCGGTGATTCGCCAACGCCGAATTCCTTCGCCGCCAGCTCTGCGAAGGCGATGGCCTGGTCATGGGTGAGCTTGAACTCCTCGCGCTTGCCGTCGGCATTCACGAGCGTGACTTTGCGCGGGTTGTCGATGTCCGGCACGAGGTTGCAGCCTTGGCGGAGATAGGTCTGTGGTGGCGCGGTGAGGGAGACAAGCGCCAAGCCGAGAACGTAGCGACGCAATTTGAGTGTGGCTTCATCGTTAAGTTTCTTTCTCTCTTCGTCACTCTTGTCTTTCAATTCTTCGGCCGTGGCTTCTGCACTGAGCAGACGAAGTGCCGCGAGGCTGAACGTAGCATCGCGTCGGAGGCCGCCTTTTGCGATCACGCCGCCGTGCGTCGCTGAGGCAAGAGCGTTGACGAACCCGCGTTTTGACAAAGGATTCTTGTTGTCTCCGGCCGCTTTTTGCTGTTCTTCCTCTGTGAAGACCTCCATGTTGACGTAATTCAACGGGGGAACGTAGACCGCTCCACGTCGGATTGCTTGCACGTCGAACGCGCGAATCGTCGAGGCGACAAGTCGGGGGAGTTTGGCCTGCGTGTCGCGCGAATCCCACACGCCGAAGACGAGCGAGGTCGGCGCGATCCTGGCCAGGTCCAGCGCGTTGCCGCGCAACACCGCCTTGAATGCGTCCTGCAATTTCTTCTGAAGCAGAGTGCAGCGAGCGATTGCATCGCCGGCGCGATGTCCGGCTTCGAGAAGGTTCACCGACTTATCGCCGGCCTGAATGACGATCTGCGGAACGAGTTTGGCGTAACTGGGCTTGGCGAACAGCGGCTCGATCCGATTGGCCTGCGAGCCGACGCTGTCGACGAGACAGACGTTTTTTTCACCCGTCGGTGGATCGATGTTGTATCCGCCAGGGAACCCCTTGTCCTCTGCGGCGGCGTAGGTTGCGGGGAAGAACACGCCGTCGGACCCTTCGACCGGAACGAGCGGCTCGCGGATTACGATCGCCGCGACCGCATCACTTGTGAGCCAGTTGTCATATTTGTTCAGATCATTCATCGTCGTCTCCTTGAAATGGGATTGCGGGTAGGAAACTTTTTAGATACTTGGTTCGGTATAACAGTCGAAACTCGTAGCATTGAGCATCGCCAAGAGCGATTGCCTGACACGCCACGACGGCTGCAACGGACGGTGGCAGTGGTTGCCGCCACGCCGCGTACACAAAGCGGTTCTTACGCGGATTTTCGCGTGGGCGAAAACGTTGCAGACCAATAAAGGCGAGAATTTCAAGTGCGGGCCTACACGCCCCCTCGATGCGCGTCATTTCACTCGCGGCGAGTGGATCGAAACTAAAACCAATGTCGAGTGCCGACCCCTGGCCGCCAAGATCGGAATCGAAGTTGAACGGCAACCCGCCGCCTCGGGCGCTGTTCCATAGCGTCGATTCATCGGCGGCATCTACATGACTCAAGCCAGTGTGCATGGCTGTGGCGATGTCGAGCACAGATTGCTGGCCGGCCCATGTCTTGAAGCGCGATCCGCCGGAATACTCGTCTTTGAACCAGTCAATTCGCAGTTGGAATGAAGATTGAAAAATGATCGGCTCTTCTCGACGGAGTGCATCGAGTGCCTTTTTTTCGTCCTCCAATCCTTCTTTTTCCCGGTCCTTCTTCGACATCGCTGACAATTCTTCCAGTCGCCCATTTTGCACGGCCGACATTGTGTTGGTGACCGTAGTCTTTCGTAGTGCGTCTACCAAAGCAGTGAACGGAGAATTGAACCGCAGGTGGAATTGTCGATTTTCAAACCAACCTTCAGTGCCCTTGTCTATTCGATCCGCCAATTCCAGCAACCCGCAGCAGGCAAAGAACTGGCCGGGGTTGGTGAGGTCGACGGGGATTTTGATGAGGTTATTCATAGTCGGTCTTCGATTGCGTTTGACCCGCCCGCAGCGTAGAATTTGAACATGGAACTTCTGGGCCGAGTGGATCATGGGGTGGTCGTTCCGCAGGTCGATGCAAACCTGCCGGAAGGGGCGATGGTGCGCATCGTTTATGAGCCGCAGGAGCCGGCGAAGAAGTCGGGGTATCGGGTGAAATTTCCGCTGGTGGAGTCCGACCAACCCGGATCGCTTCACCTGACCAATCAGATGATCGCCGAGATCCTGGACGAAGATGACCTATCTCCCTGACGTGAACGTCTGGCTGGCGCTCGCCTTCCGGCAGCACCGTCACCACGCGGCTGCGAATGCGTGGTTTGAGGGGGTCGAGGAGGGAGCATCGCTCTGCATCTGTCGGATGACTCAGCAGGGATTCCTCCGTCTGGCGACGCATCCAAAGGTCGTTGGGAGCGAGGCGGTAAGACTGCCTGACGCGTGGCGATTGTACGACCGCATTTTTGAGGATCCGCGTGTTCATTTCGGGGTTGAACCGCCGGGCATCGACGAGCGATGGCGGGGATTGACTCAGTCCCCGCAGTTCTCGCCTCATGTCTGGAACGACGCCTACCTGGCGGCGTTTGCCGCCTGCGCCGGTTTTGAGATCGTCACGTTCGACCGCGGTTTCGAGCAGTTCACACTTCAGCGATGCACGATCTTGGCGTGAGCGGTTGTCAAGTAGGCCAATGCGGCTCATTCGTCGCCTCCTTCTTGCTCGTCGGTCTCGGTGACTGCTTCGTTGGCGCTTGCCAGGGCATCGGCGCAGCGGAGCAAGTTCTCCAGCCACGCAAGATACCAC
>JADZDJ010000268.1 GCA_020851115.1 Pirellulales bacterium | reverse complement strand
GTGGTATCTTGCGTGGCTGGAGAACTTGCTCCGCTGCGCCGATGCCCTGGCAAGCGCCAACGAAGCAGTCACCGAGACCGACGAGCAAGAAGGAGGCGACGAATGAGCCGCATTGGCCTACTTGACATCCGCTCGCGCCAAGATCGTGCATCGCTGGAGTGTGAACTGCTCGAAACCGCGGTCGAACGTAACGATCTCCAAGCCGGCGCAAGTCGCGAACGCCGCCAAGTAGGCGTCGTTCCAAAGGTGCGTCGAAGGCCGGTTCGTCTGCGTCAGTCGTCGCCACTCTCGTTCGAGTCCGGTCGGTTCGGGCGCAAGCGAAACTCGAAAATCGGCGGCAATTCGATCGTAGAGGGCCCACGCTTCTTTCAGCGTGACGGCATGTTCCCGCAGCACTCGTTCGTTGGTAGCCAACCGCAGCAAGCCTTGCTGCGTCATCCGGCAAAAGGCCAGCGTTTCATCGCCAACCGTTTGCACCCACGACAGCGCTGGAGCATGGTGGTCGTGGTGGTCGAACACCAGCGCCACCCAAACGTTAACGTCGAGGAGAAAAATCTTCTTCATCCAGAACCCGAGCGATCATCTCGTTGGTCAAATGCAGCGTGCCTGGCTTCCCCGTGCGCACCAGCGGAAATTGAACGCGAAATCCCGGCTGCTTTGGCGCAGTCTTCTCCATCGCCTTCGCCGTCGGCTCATAAACAATGCGCACCATCGCTCCGTCCGGCAGGCTGGCATCCCCCTGCGGAACAATCACCCCCTGATCGACTCGCCCTAGAAATTCCATGTTCAAATTCTACGCTGCGGGCGGGTCAAACGCAATCGAAGACCGACTATGAATAACCTCATCAAAATCCCCCTAGACCTCACCAATCTCGGCCAGTTCTTTGCCTGCTGCGGGCTGCTGGAACTTGCCGACCGGCTCTGGCCGGGATCGGAAGCCGCGGGCTACTTCGAACTGCATCGCTTTGACAGGGCGACCTTTTGTATCACGTCGACAGCAAGATTTTCATCGCAGATACTAATCGCAGCGATGCTAGGGTGCCGACGCGCCCAAGTCGATCCAATCCGTTCGGTGCGAGGTTCGGATCGTAAGCCCGTCAAAGACCCCGAAAAGACTCTACCTGTAGCAATCGGTTTATCGCGGCCAAAGCAGGCGTCCATCAGAGTTCGCTCGACTTTGCCGTCGCGGCGGCGTCGCGGAGATTGTCTTGCAATTTTAAGACAAAATGCCGGTCGCTGATGGCAAGTTCGGCGTCGCGCAGGTCAATGCGCACCACTTTGCAAGTCAATTTACCGACTGTAAATTCTTCGCCTTCCGAAACGACGAGTCGTTCGCCGGTCGTTTTCACTGAAATCCACAATTGAGGCCGATTTCCTTTTTCGACGATGCCCGTCAGAGTTGCGTACTTCGCCTTGTCGAAAACGGGTGGAGGAGGAGGCTGGCGGACGACATCTTCGCGGCGCGGAGGAGGCGGGGGTGGCTTGTACTCGGTAAACAAATCGCGTCCCACGATTGATTTCTCGTATGCCTGAAGATCGCCAAACGCCAATCGGTTGGACTTTGCAGAGTTAAGTGAATCGGTCCGGCTCGTGCCGTCAAGGATCAATGCTTCGATCTTTAGTTCGAGTTGCAAGTTGCCGTCGCCGATTGGTGCGATGTTGAGCGATGCAATGCGCTGCAGGTGATCGGCGGAATAGAAATCGTACAAGAAGCGAACGATTTCCGCCAGTGACGCTGAGCCGTTCAGCGCGAAGCCAACCTGTTCGTAGGGGAGCTGTGTGGCACGTGAACCCACCATTCGCATTCCTTCGGAGGAATTTCGACTTGACTGGGCAACAAGGTTGACCTTGCGAATGCCGGCATTATCGGAAATCTTGAGCAGCCATTTTTGATAGAGCGACACGGCTATGTTGCGGTCGTTGGGTAGTGATCGCTCGGCCCACGCTTTGATCGACCGAGCCGCGGCCAACCCTTCTTGCTCCTCGAGTTGCTTGTCTCGAAGCCCCTTTTGCGCGGTTGCCAACGAGTTTTCTCGCTCGGAAAACGATTCGTTTATATAAGATACCGCGGCGCGCAACGCAACCAGTGCAACGAGTCCGCCCACCGCAATCGCCAACAGCTTTTCCCGCGAGTTCATATGGCCTTGTCCTCCGGCTTCGTTGCTTGAATGCTTGGCTGTTTCGCGGCGGAAGGAGCGGCTTGGGGGGTGATGGAAATGCCCGATCTGAAGCCGGGCGTCGCGCGACGAACTCTTGCCGACTTGGTTTCCTCGGTAATGTTGACTTTGGCGCTAAACGGAAACGGATACTTGTCGGACCCTTCCTTGGCATCTGCTTTCGGCACGGGCACGCTGGCATGATGTGCGGGATCCTTCAAGGCGCTTGGTAAATTGATCCAAATTCCGCGGTCTTTTGCCAAACCGTTAATCTCGGCCGTCGCACGCACTCCGGATATCGCCTGATTCGTTCCCAATATCGCACGATTTGGCAGGGAGGTTTTGATTTCCGTCAGCACAACATCTTGATTCGAAGGCACTTTTTCCGAGAGCAACACCAGTTCATCGAGCCAAATGACATCACCAGCCAACCAGCTTTTAACTTGCTCGACTTTTATTTGCGTTTCTTTGGCTACTTTGACGGCGGCGTCGAGATTACGAATCTGCTGGTTCAATTCATCGATTTCCGAGTTGAGCGAATACAGCTTAAACCAAATCGTCAATACCCCGGCCAATAGCAACACGGCAGCGGCAATGGCGGGAACTGCGTATTTCCGTCGCTGCGACCGCCGCTGCGGCTTTCGCCGGGGGTTGAGAAAGTCGATCACTGCCGCGCCACCGGGCGCTACATCGAGCAACATGCCAACCAGCGGCGTGAAGCGGCTGGGATGGGTGGGTAAGGCTCGTTGCAGTTCGGGCGACAGCGTGCAGCAAGTCAGCGGATTAAACAACTCCGCCGGCAGGTTCAAATCGCGGCCGATTTCACGCACGAGCAATTCTTCGTCGTCTCTTGCGCCGCACAGAAAGATTTCGGAGACATGCTGGCCTTGAAAGCGGTTCTGCACGGCGGCAATCGTGCGGCGAATTTCGGGGAGGAGGGCGCGAATCGGGTCCGATTCCAATACATCGTGCGGCAGCCTGGCGGTGCGCAGGAAAACGACAGCATCTCCTGCCATCACGGTCAGATCGGCTTCGTCATTGAGAAGATCGACGAGCAGCCGCAGCTTGTTCATTTCGGCCGGATGTACTCGCGAAAGAAGCGAAGCAGCCGCGCAAGGGCGCAGAATCAGACGTTCGGGCGTCAGATTAGCCGCCTGGCACGTGACTTCGATTTCGGCGACGAGTTCGGGAGAGATCGCAGCGGCGAGTACTGTTTGTGGCTCGTTGGCCGCACTGGGCTGCGGGATGAAATCGAGCGGCCAGTTGTCGGCCAGCGCATTGAATTCGCGTTCGGCCTGGAATCGCACAAGTTCTGGCAATTCGTCGGCTGGCGATGGCGGCAGCGTGAGATTCTTGAGTTCGATATTCGCTCGGCCGACGGCAACTAGAGTTTTGCTCTTTCGTACGCCCCGGGCGAGCAATGCCTCGCCGATGCGCCGACCAATGGCTCCCAAATCGTGCGCACCGCTGGCGGAAATCAGTTCTGCCGTCCCACCGGGAGCCAGCGCTGCGGGCAATGCGACGGCAAACGCCTGTTCGACCGTCATGTTGCCTCGGCGGACTTCGGCCACGGCCACACGTGCCTCGAGGTCGTCCCATTCTAGTGCTATCAGGCGAGGCATTGGCTAATTGCAAAACGATAAACGATCAATCATGAACGGAAGTAAGGCAAACAAACTGCATGGGGCGTGAATTGCAAATGACGCTAACGTTTAGCATTTATCATTGAGCATTCATCGTTTCGGTTGCTCACTGCGTTGGCCCGATACCTAAGACATTTAGCTCGAAGCCGCGGCCGAGGTTGCTGATATCTCTCCAGAATACTATCCGCGGGACGGCGTTGGTAGCATTCGAGGCGTCGATGATCGCTTCGATGCGATGGGCAGGCCCCATTTGGTCGAAATAGCCGACAATTTGTGCTCGGTAAACGTTGCCGCCACCGGTGATAAACGGTGTCATACCGCGCATCGTGTCCAGATCGACGATCCCCTCGATGTATAGCCAGGTTTCGTGAACGCGATTCGGTTTGTCCTTGGGTGCCTCGGGCGTGCGATTCGACAAAATCGCGTCGATCGTTTGCCCCGCCATGCCGGGAATGCCTTGCAACACTACCCTGGAGGCCTGATTGATGTTAATGCGGCCGGGAATCGTCAACGCTGGATTGACGGTAACCGTGTCCATTAGCAATGGCAAATAGCCTTCAGCGGCGGCAGGTTCATCGGGAAAGGGAGATTTCAGCAACACCTGTTTGGTCTGTGAATTCGCGTTGCTCGAACCGCTCGATCCAGATGAACTGCTCGAACCTTGACCCGACGGCAGTTGAAAGCGAACTTGGACGCCGATTAAGTCGAGAACTTGGTTAAAGCTGTACTTCGCCTCTTGAGTAAAGTCGATATCGATGCTGCTGGCTGAAATTTCTTCGAGCTGCTGTGACGCACCGCCGCCAACTGGTCCTACCCCTCCTACGCCTCCGCCGCGGCCCCCGCCATTTCCACCGGAGGATCTGCCGCCGCCTTGTCCGCCGCCAGGATTGCCCCTCGGCGAGTTTCCTCCGCCGAAATTGCCATTACCTCCAGGCTGCGGCTGACCTCCGCCTCCCGCTCCACCAGGCTGAGGCTGCAGCAGGGCAGCTAACCGGAACGGACCGTTGCCCGCAGTGGGTTCTACACGGGAAGCGCGGTTTCCGCCGCCATTCCCATTCCGGCTGCCTCCGCCGCTATTGCCTTGGTCGCTATTGCCTCCAGCACTGGCCGATGGACCAAATTGCCGGTAGGCGACGATGAAATTAGCCCATTCAGAATTCAACGCTGCGTCGAGTTGCTCATGGAGCGCTTGCAGATCGCTATTATTCAAATCGATCCGCGGCGTGCCGTCCGCGCGGACATTCGCTTCTTTGGAATAAAGGGTCAGATAGGGTGCCCAACCGCGGTCCACTTCGGCATCGCCATCGGAGACCTGGGCGAGCATGGCGTGCGGCTGCTCAGAGGGATCGACGATTCCATTGCGATTTGCATCGGCGCCAAACAGCAACTGCGGGCTGACACCGCGAACGAGCAAAAGTTCTTCGATCGTATCGAGCGGGCCGTTCTTGGGAGCATAGCCGAGTCCTGAATAGTAATCGATCTCAGCTCCAAATTCGCGCGGTTCGTCGTCTGCGTCGATCCAATCCAAAATCGCGTCGGCGATTTCTTCCGACATTGCTGGCAGGGCCATTAGCAAATCGCGCGGGTTGCCGGTCGATTGGCTGGAATCGTCGTTGGAGCTATTGCTGGCTCCATTTTGTTGACCACTGATTGGAGATTGTCCGCCGCTGGTAGCATTGGTGGATAACCCGCTGTTTCGCTGTCCGCTGCCTAATGCACCGCTTGCTCCGAGCGAATTCGGTCCAGCGCCGGTTGTGCCGATGGCTGCTCCAACGGCGCTGGCTAGACCAGTACTTGTTTGCGCACGGGTCTGCTGTTCGAGATACAGGAGCGTATTGACGTTCAATCGGGCCGATTCATTTTCGAGGCCGAACCGCACCCCCGCCACTTGGCCGTTCTCGATGGCCGGCGCGACGATTGAAAATCGGCCTCGATTTTGTGGTACACCGTCATCGATGACCGGCACGACTTGCACCCCTTGAAATCGAGCGACGTTGCTGTAGACACCGCCCGATTCCTGCAAGGCTTGGGCCGATTGTCCCAAATAGAGGCGGGCCATCTCGGCTGCCGATTCGGTCAGCGCTCTGGCTTGCGCATCGCGCGTCACCAGCCGCGCGGCTTTGTGCTCGGTCAACATCAATTCCGTGAACGTATAGGCTGCCAAGCTCAACATGGCGACAGCCACCAGTACGATGATGAGCACCATGCCGTGGTGAGTGGGCGGAAGGCAGTCGGCGGCCGGCGGCCGCCGGAATGATGAGCAACGAACGGCAAACGATGAACGATGAACGATGGGCTTGCGATGGCAACCGGATTCTGCGCTGTGCCAAACCCTGAATCTTAAACTCGGATCCCTGATTCCTCTCATTGCCGGCCTCCATTTTGAGAGGCGCCGCTCAATGTTCCTGTGCTGCTATTGGTTGAAGAGCTGCCGTCGCTGGTGGCTTGCTGCGACGCATCCTCACTGACGGGTTGCACTGCAGGTAACGGAAGACCAGCCGGCAGATGGACCACCATTCGATAAAGGTTGTTGGGATTACTCGGCAACAGCTTTGGGGTTGCGATGCTGGTGACCGACAGTGCGCGAAGATCGGATGGATCGTCAGCCAAATAAATCAAAATCTCGACGGCCCGCGGCAGGCCATTCATGGACGTGGAGTCCCACCGAGTGACCCATTGTGCTCCGTCGAAATAGCGAAAATCGAGTGCGGTGACTTCTGAAGCCAACACCGTTTGCGTCTGGCTGACTGCTCTGGCACCCCCTTGAAGTTGCCAAAGAAACGTGGCGCGGTCAGCTTCGGTTCGCAACAGTCCACCCGAAGCGTTGGTGGCTAGGGGGGGCGCGCCAATTGCCGTGCCCGCCGCAGTTGTGATCCCGCCCTGTGAATTGCCCACAGAATAGGTTACCGTACGCACGTCTCCTCGTCGCTGCGGAGCGGTAACGGTATTGGTGTAGAGATATTCATCCAAGCGCGGAATGCGGGTGATGTCGATTTGCACGGAGTCTTGATAACCGTAAATACCGGCCATCGGCATGGTGGCGGTCTGACTTGCTGTTTCATCGCTCTGGCTCTGGTTATCGGACGGTGAACTCGAATCTTGCGATGATGATTTGCTGCTGCCGCTCGATTGTCCGGACGATCCGCCGGAGTCCGCAGAGCCTCCGCTACCGCTGCTCGCTCGGCCGCCGCTGGACTTCAATCCGCTATCGTCGAACGGTTCGTAGCGCATGACGGCCCGCAAGTCGTCGGCAATGCGGTGCAGTATGGCTCGGGCTAGCTGTTCGCGTTCCGTTCGTCGCCTTCCGATGTCGATCGTGCGAAGTGTGGTGTGAACTGCGCTGCCGACTAGCACCAGCACCACGGCGGTAAGCCCCAGAGCAAGCAGTACTTCGAGTAACGTGAAGCCGCGCGGCTGGCGGAATGGAAGGGGTACATGGATGGAGAGGTAAGCCGGTGAAGGATCGCTCAATACTCGTGACCTCTGACTCGTAAATTCTGACGGTGTATGGTTCATGAAATTCCTCACTGCGGCGATAAATTCCGTGAGGAATTCTGTTGTTGTTGTTGCTCCTGGGCAGCCTTTTCTTGGGCGGCTGCATCTGTATTTGCCTGGGCTTGAGATGCGAGATTGAATTCCATTTCTGGGTCGACGATCCAGCGAGTCAGAGAAAATTCGACGGGCCGTTTTTGCGGTGCGATGGCGCGCGTGACGGTCACTTGCACTTGTAGTAAACCCTGCTGGCCGGCGGAAACGGGACCGGTTGTCATCGAATAGACGAAATTCGGATCATCGGAAACCGATGCGTTCGACACGGAACTCAACGGCAATGCTCCGGCCACGACTTGCGACATGATGCTAGATGCGTATATCTCCGCGCGCGTGGTGTCGCGAGCATCCGATGCGCTGAGCATTCCGGTTCGCATCAGCTCGCCGAGGACGGCGACCGAACCGGCGAGGATGGCGAGCGAGAGGATGACTTCGAGGAGGGTCAGGCCGCGCGCTGCGTGCTGGCGGCAGTCGGCAGGCGGCAGGCCGAACCTGAGTGACTGAAAGTGTAAACGGGGGAATGCGTAAATGACCACATCTCGCGGTTGGCCCTGAGTTTTAACTCTTGACTCTCGACTCCGCGACTCTGAATCCTGGTGTTTCGCAATCATTTTGCCACCTCCGGCCCAGCGGTGATTTCGCCGATGCGCGTGATCCCGGTCAGGCCGCGGAGGTTGACCGTGATATAACGGCCTTTGCCGTCCGTGATCGTCAATGCGGCGTCGGACGAGGTTCCATCAGGATAAAAGACGACCGGCAGGGCGGTGGCGGCAATTCCAGCAATCGAGAGTTGCTCATCGGCGGCAAAGCTGCGAGTTTCGCCGCTGCGCTCGATGCCGACAAAGGTCATTCCGTCGGGAAGTTTGGGGCGGTTGGTTGTCGCCGTTCCATCGTGGGTTGGATTTTGGGGCGGCGTTGTCGATGGTGTGAATGTGTTTGCCGCGATCGGTGTCGTCGTTTCGATCGCCGCATTTTCATCATACCAGGGCGCGACCGAATAGTCGGCGGCGTCGGAGCCGAATCGAAATACGTGCGGTAAGCCGTTTGAAATCGCTTGCACGCGCGCCTTATCCCAACAGGCTTGCACTTGCTGGGCGGCATTCCGCAACTTCACGCTGGCAAATGCGTTGGTCGCTAACGGCCAAGCAGTTGCGCCCAGCACCGCCAGCAATGCCAACACCAGCAGCAACTCCATCAACGTGAAGCCGCTGTGAGCGTGGCGAAATGAAAGCGGCCGTGGCATGACGAACTATTTGTTGTAAATGTCGTCTTGCGTTCCCGGCGAGCCGTCGGGACCGTATGACCAGATGTCCGGTTTTTCGTTGTTGTGTCGTGGGCCTTGCGGATCGTACTGATACGGATTTCCCCACGGATCGGCCGGAACGTCCTTGTCAATGTATGGACCAGACCAATTTGGAGAGCCACTCGGATTGACTCGCAGGTCTTGCAGCGAAGGAGGGAACGAGAACATTTCGATTTGGTAGCGCTGCGCCGCATGGTCATAAGAATCGACCTGTACCTGAGCTGTGCGTTCGAGCGCCTTTTTCTGCGTGCCGGTAAACATGCCCACGGCCAACGATCCGAGAACCACCAAGATCACGAGCACGAGCAACACTTCCATCAAAGTAAAAGCCGTGCGAACTTGGCGGCGAGAACGACGATTCATAGCGACCTCCACGTAGGTGAGTTTATGCAAACTGATTCTGACAGTCTGGTTGTCTTATATCAGCCGCTGGATGACCAGAGACCAGCCGACCAGACCACCCGACATCGCTCTTCATTCTAGCCAATCGTTGTGCTCATCTTCAGGACCGGCAGGAGCAGCGCGATCACCACGACCAGCACCGCCCCGGCCAACAGTAGCAACATCATCGGCTCAATCAATCGGACTAACAAATCCAAACGACGGAAAGTGCGGCGTTCGAGCGAATCGGCAATGTTCGTGAGCACCGATTCCAGTGTGTTCGATTCCTCGGCTACAGCGATCATTTCGACTACTTCGGGCGGAAAATAGCCTGAGGCGGCAAGCGGCTTGGCCAGGGCCTGCCCCGACGACAAGTTTTCGCCAGCTTCGTTAATAGCCGCCGACAACACGCGATTGCCGGCCGCTTCGCTGCTAATCTCCAACGATCGCAAAATGGGCACGCCGTTGTGGAGCAGCGTCCCCAGTACACGACAAAAACGCGACACCGCGAGATTCAAAAATACCATACCCAAAACCGGTAGCCGAATCTTCAGACGGTCGCTCCAACAGCGGCCCGCTTCGGTCGCAAGCAAGTTTCTTGCGTACATTGTCAACGCGACGAGAACGATCACCACCAGCCAGCCCCATTTTGCCAGCACCTCGCTTGTGCCAAGCAAGAAATTGGTGATCGTGGGCAATTCGCCGCGCTCTTCTAGTCGAGCGAACAGGTCTTTGAACTTTGGCACGAAGAATACGATCAGGACCGTGACTACGGTGACCCCAACGACAGCCAAAAAGATCGGGTAGGCGAGCGCCCCAGTGGTACGCGATTTCAGCTCTTGCTGCTGTTCGGTAAATTGCGCAACTCGGGCCAACGCGTCTTCCAAGAAACCGCCTTCACCGCCGGCGCGAACCATGCTGATGGCCATTTCGCTGAACGCCCGCGGTTGCGCCTGCATGGCATCGGCGAGTGTCACGCCCTCTTCGACGGCGGCATAGACTTTTTCCAATACTTCTTTCAATGCCGGTTGCGACGATTGATTCTTGATCACTTCCAACGATCGCAACAATGGCACGCCGCTGCGCAGCAGATCGGCAAGCTGCGCATAGGTTGTGGCCATCAACTGGGCCTTAACCCGTTTACCGCGAACGGCGCGCATCATGCCGCCTGCGTCGGCTTCGTAGACTTCGACCGGAAACAGCGACTTTTTATCAAGCGACGACAGCACATCGCGCCGGTTCGGCGCAGCAATCGTGCCACTGACCTTGCGGCCGGTGTTGTCGCGGGCGGTGTAAGCAAAGTCGGGCATGATCGAGTGGCTAAGAATGCTGAGCGGCGAATCGATGATTGTTCACCGCTCGCTGCTCATCGCTTGTGGACAATGTCTCCTTTAGTCGTTCGCACCACTTCATCAATCGTTGTCTTCCCAGCGAGCACTTTTCGCCAGCCGTCTTGTCGCAGCGTAGTCATGCCTTCCTCAAGACCGGCTTTGGTGATGTCCCAAGTGCTGGCGCGGTCGTGGGCCAGTTGGCGGATGCGGTCGCTGGTGACGAGTAGTTCGTAAATGCCTATTCGGCCGGCGTATCCGACGTTGCGACAAGTGCGGCAGCCGCGCGAGCGGAATAGCTTGCCACCGATGTCCAGAAACTTTTCGCTGGGAAAATCGGAGGGCAATTCGCCTGCAGTAGGCTGATAGGCTTCCTTACACTGCGGACAAAGCCGTCGCACGAGCCGCTGCGCCATCACGCCCTCAACGGTGCTGGCAACCAGAAACGGTTCCACGCCCATATCGATCATACGGGTGTAAGCCCCAGCAGCATCGTTGGTGTGCAGCGTGCTGAACACCAAGTGGCCGGTGAGCGACGCTTGAATGGCGTTCTCGGCTGTTTCGCGATCTCGAATTTCTCCGACGAGTACAATATCTGGATCGTGACGCAGAATGCTGCGCAGCGAAGCGGCGAACGTCAGGCCGATCTTGGTGTGAACCTGGATCTGGTTGATGCCGTCGAGTTGATATTCGACGGGGTCTTCGGTGGTGATGATCTTTGTCTCGTCATCTTTGATTTCGAGCAACGCGCTATATAACGTGGTTGTTTTGCCAGAACCTGTCGGTCCCGTGACCAGCACGATGCCGTGTGGAAGATGGATCAATTCTTGAAACGTCGCATACAAGTCGTCTTCCATGCCGAGCTTTTGTAGCTTGAACTCCATCGACCCCTTGTCGAGGATGCGCATGACGATGCCTTCGCCGTGGATCATCGGAATGACCGAGACGCGGACATCGATCTCGCGCCCACGCACGCTCAGCTTGATCCGGCCGTCTTGCGGCAATCGTTTTTCGGCAATGTTCAACCGCGACATGATCTTCAAGCGGCTGATGATGGCGCTTTGAAACCGTGTGATTTCGGGCGGCGTCGGCTGCGGATGAAGCAAGCCGTCAATGCGGTAGCGAATCCACAGTCCGTGCGATTGCGGCTCGATGTGAACGTCGCTGGCACGAGATTCAATCGCTTCCAACAGAATCTCGTTGACCAGCCGCACGACGCTAGCCTCTTGGGCCAGTTCCGACAGCTCGGAACCATCGGTTTCAATCTCACTGAGCAGTTGGACGTTTTCGTCGGCTTGCGCGAGCAAGCCGGTCACTGTTTCGCTGCCAACGCCTAGATGAGTCTTGATGAGCTTGGAGATTTCTGCGCGGCTGGCCAACACTGGAACGACCGTCAGACCGGTGGAAGCGCTCAGCTCGTCGAGCGGATACAGGTCGAACGGGTCGGCAGTGGCTACAATCAGGCTGCCGTTTTCTCTCCGGACAGGAAAAATCGCCTGGCGATGCAGCAGCTTCGGCGGAAAGTCTTTGAGCAACGACAGATCGACATCGGTTTCGGCCAGATCGACGTAATCCAGGCCGACTTCGGCCCCCAACGCTTGCAGCACGGCATCCTCCGTGCAATAGCCCAATTGCACCGCAAGCTGTTCTAAGCGAATGCCGTTGTTTTGCGCGGCTTTGACCTCAGCCAACTGGCGATCGGTCAATAATCCGCGCCGAACTAAGACTGCAACTGCATCCATGATGATTGGGCGGAACGGTAGGCAAGAGCTGGGGACAATCGTTAGGCAGGCTGGAGCGACAGCCCCACCGTGAGCGTTTCTATTATAGCGAAATCCCAGCGGCGCATGCCAAGCTACTCACGGACAATTCTCACCATCGAACCAAGCCCAAGGGATGATTCCTCTGGGGCTTGGTTGACGACGATTCGTTGAAATTCTTGACAGCCCAGAATTACCGCCATCGGATCATGTTACGCGTCGCGCGGCGCTCGACCTTCTCCGGCGCCTCGGCCTTCACCATTGCCGCGTTGGCCTCGACCGCGATTGCCATCGCCGCGCCCACCGAAGCCGCGGAACAAATCTTGCATCGTGATGTCGGCCTTCTTGCCCTTCATCTTTTCAAACTGATCTTTTTGTTCGGCCGTAAGAACGTCCATTGCTTTCTGATTTTGCTCTTCCATTCGTTTCGCAAAGTCTTCTCGGTTGGGCCGCTCACCACCTTGTCCTCGGTTCTGTCCGCGGCGAAAGCTAAGAACCTCGCGGAGTTTTTCTTTCTGCTCGCTGCTGAGATTCAATTTTTCGGCTACGTCATCTTGCAAGAGGGCGCGACTGCCGGACAGTTGAATTTGCAGTTCCTTCAGGCGATCTTTTTGATGCGGCAAGAGCACTTCGTCAACTTTCTTTTGTGTTTCTTCCCGCTTCTTGGTGATCTCCTCTCGGCTCAAATCCTGGAAATCGCGGAATGAGGGAGCCTCGTCGGCGATTTTTTTAAGTTGATCGACTTGATCGCCGGTTAGCTCTAGCTCTTTTTGGACTTTTTCATTTTGCAAGAGCTGAGTCGAGCCGGTACCCATGCCCATCCCAAATCGGCCGCCCTGGCCGCGTTCGCGTCCGCGCTCTTGATTCTGTGCCATGGATGTCGAAGTAAACACGAGCAACGCAACTGCGAATGCCAACGTTGGAACGCTGGTTTTCATACAAATGACTCCTACTACAGGTGTTTTCGAGGTCGTTTCGACCAAATTTCGGCGCCAGATTGCCCCGGAAAGCCGATTGAGAATATTTTTTGCTAGCCCTGATGGCGGAGCAATGCTGGCGACGGCACGTCAACGCGACGGACAGGGTATTCAACCCCGTAACCTCAGTCCGGTTCCGCGGTTTCATACTAAATGGCGAGCCGGCCCGCTCAGATTGGAAGTTTCGCGTAGTTGTCATCGGGCCACGAAGTTAGAATGAAAATCATGTTAGATAAGGCCATCGTCGTCGTAAGTTGCTGTATTGTTGCATTTTCCGTCATTTCCACAGCGGATGCGCAAGAATTTCGAGGTCGTGGGCGCGGCGACTGGGGCGGCAATGGCGGGGACGAAAACCGAGATCAGGGCAGTCGCGGAGAAGCTCGCGGCGGTGGATTCGGCCGGGACGGCAGGGGCAGGGGCGGTCGCGGTCGCGGCGAATGGGGTAGTTGGGGAGGAAGAGAACGCGGCGGAGATCGAGATGGATTCGGAGGCTGGGGGGGCGGATGGGGAGGCCGTGGAGGCGGAGGAACCGACTGGATTCGGCGTATGGATGCCAACGGCAACAACATGATTGATCCGAACGAATTGAACGGCTGGACACGCGGCATGGTCCAACGCGCAGGCGTAGATACGAATTCGCCAATTTCCATTGAAAAACTGGAATCTGCCCTGCATCAGCGGATGCGCGAGCAGGAGCGCGGCAGCGACGGGGATCGCCGATCGGCCGAAAAATCGGCCTCAAACGCCAAGAAGAAATCTGAAGAGGAGGGGCATCGTCTCGTATCCGGATTCGGCGAGGCGATCGATTTGCCGCCGGTTCCAGGCTTTGGCGTGGAGATCGCAGCAGCCTCTGTAGAACCATCATCGACAAATGGCGATGGCGATGGCGAGCAGTCTTCAGGCGACTCCGAACGACACTCCCGAAATTCCGATCACGATTCGAAAAGCAACGCAGACCATGGCGGTAGTGGCGAATCTGAACGATCGGGCCACGGAGAACGTCGAAGTCGCCTGGACGGCGGCAGTGAAGCGCGAGAAGGGCGAGCTCGGCGCGAATTCCGCGGAACGAGAGGCGGCGGAGATTTCTCTGCTGGTTCCGTGCGACAAGTATCGTCCACTTCGAATCCTTCCGAGCCGAAGAAGTCGGAGACGGCGACGAGCAGCACGACGAATCCGCCATCAGCAAGCGAAAATTTCCGGAAAATCGCCCAAGGAATGATTAAAAACTACGACAAGAACGGCGATGGCGCGATCGACAAGGAAGAATCTGCAATAATGCAACGGTATGACGCCGATGGCGATCGTAAGGTAACACTCGAAGAAATCATAAACTACAAGCCGGGTGGCGGAAGCGAAATCACCGAGAATAAGCCTGCTAATTCGTCGGCAAATAATTCTACATCTTCACCTACCGCAAATTCTTCGGGCGATACCGGTGGCAATAAAAATACCAACGTTGGCGGCGAACCTCGCGAGGGGTTGCTCAGTGGTAGAAACCGAGGTGGAGATCGTCGTTGGGGCGAGCCATCTGATGGCGGAAAGCGCGGCGAATCGACGTCCACTCCTGCGATACGTCGCTACTATGTCTCACCACAAAGCCTACCTGAGAAACTTTCTCAAGACTTCTTCGGCAAGGACACCGACGGCGATGGGCAAGTGCAGATGCACGAATTTGAATCGGACTGGACAGATTCCAAAGTCGAAAGATTCAATGTCCTCGATCGTAATAGCGACGGCATTATCACGGCTGAGGAATGGGTGGCTGCTGACTGATGGGGCTTTGTTCGCGCCAATACGCAATCGTGCGGCGCAGTCCCTCGTCGAGCGGCATGGTTGCCTGCCAGCCGAGTATCCTTTTTGCTAGGCTCGTATCAATACAGCGACGAGGCTGCCCATCGGGGCGGGAAGGATCCCAGCGAATGTCGCCGTTGAAATCGCACAGCTTGGCAATCAGCTTCACGAGATCCGCAATCGCGATCTCTTTGCCGGCACCCAGATTGATTGGGGTTGGCGATTCCATCGTTTCGGCTGCCGCGACAATGCCGCGGGCGGCATCATCCACGTATAAGAACTCGCGGCTGGCAGTGCCAGTTCCCCAGCACATGATTTGCCGCTCGCCGCTGACTCGCGCCGCTTCGCATTTGCGAATCAGGGCTGGAATGACGTGGCTGATTGCTGGATCAAAATTATCGCCGGGGCCGTAAAGATTGACGGGCACCACCACTGAACTTGCCAAGCCATATTGCCGGTGATAGGCATCGAGCATTACGAACAGCGCTTTCTTGGCCACGCCATACGGTGCGTTGGTTTCCTCGGGATAGCCGTTCCAAAGATCATCTTCTCGAAATGGGATGGGGGCAAGTTTTGGATAGGCGCATACCGTGCCGACCTGCACAAACTTGCGGATGCTAGCGATCCGCGCATGTTCGATCAGATGCAGCCCCATGGCCATGTTGGCAAAGAAGAAACGGCCGGGCTGGACCATATTTGCGCCGATGCCACCAACTTCGGCTGCCAAATGGATGATCACATCGGGTTGGAAATCGCGAAAGAACCGCTGTACCGCGTCTTCGTGAGTCAAATCGTACCTGGCACGTCGGGGGACAGTCAGTTTTTCCGCGGCAACACCGCGCGCCAATAATTCGCGACAGACAGCGCGGCCCAAGAAACCTGCCCCCCCCGTCACGCAAACTCGATACTCGCTCCAGTTCATAGGCATCACTTCCGCTCGTACAGGGAAAAATTCACTTCCGCTTGGTCGATGTAGGAAGATATAGGCAGGTAGTTGACGAACGCCGAAATTCGTTCTAATTTGTTCGCTACCAAGGCATCTTGGTCGGTTTCAATTCTACGAAACGGGGGCTGCCATGACACGGTCGATTCCGCGGCTGCAGATTGCATCGGTATTGCTTTCCTGCTTGCTTGTGTGCGAAGTTCGATCGCAGGTGCAAGGGGCCACCATCGGTCCTGGTAGTGGTTTCGTGCTGGCGAACCCGCCGATCGCTGCACCGCGCCCGACAAGCTCGCTCGAAGTCCACCGAATTCCCGCGACGTTGGCGGCCGGCGTTTACACCGTCAGCAATTTTTCGTTTCATAACGCTACCCAATCGGGCCTGCCCGCGCCCGGTTCGGTCGTTCCGTTTCTTGCCGCCCTCACCGATCCCGGTTTCGACACGACAGGAGAGACGCGAGCCTATCAAACGATCTGGGTCGGGCCGCCGGTAGCGGTGGCGGATGTCGTCACGTTAAGCGATCCGGCCAATATCGTTTCAGTGTCGTATCTGGGCAACTCTCAGCAATTCTCGCTTCCCGTTGGCATTGATGTCTATGGCGGATTATTCAGTTCGGGGGCTGCGCGCGTCGGCTTTCGAGACACATTGCCAGAATTGTTTTGGTCTCGCGTCGATCACGACACGACGTTTACCCCGCCGTCGGCGGCTGGACAGGCTGTCAACCATTTTTCAAAGACGTTTGACAACGCGGTCTACGCATTTCAAATTAGCGTTAATTCGACCGGCGGCGTGCCGACAACGCCGGGCGATTTCGATGTCGATGGAGATGTCGATGGTGCCGATTTTGTTGCTTGGCAAACCCACTTCCCTGCTGTTGTAGGCGCAACGCGAGCGCACGGAGATTCTGACGGCGATGGTGATGTGGATGGGTCTGACTTCGTTGCCTGGCAGACGCATTTTCCATTTGCGCTGGGTCTAGGCACAGCGCCGTTACCAGAGCCGGCAGCTTGGGCAATTGCGCTGTGCGCTCTGGGCGGAATGATGCTGACTATTCGCCATTTCAAATAGCGCCTATCCAAATTTGAGCCGCACTCAAATCCAAGCAGCGGCCGCCACCGGGCGGAGCATAGGTTATGATTGAGTACGTGCATTTTCCTATTTTGGCTTGAGGTCTCAAAGAGTTGGCATCTATGACTCATCTGCCAGGTTCTCGTCGTTTGGCATCGGTGCTGGTAATTTTGTTGGCCGGTACCGCGGCCGGTTGGCAATTGATGCCGCAACCAACGGAACATCAGCGTGGGCTGTTGTGGGCTAATTTATGGATGCAAACCTCGGCCGAGTACGTAGCCTGTTGCCTACAGACCTACCAATTGTCCGGCGACCAGCTGGAGCGCGAAGCCAAGCAATGGGGCCGGGTGCAAGCAACATTGGCCCCCGAGTTTCGCCAACCGCCGCCGTGCGTGGTGATGGACCTGGATGAAACGGTGCTCGATAACGGTGCGTATGAATCGTTTCTGTACGACAGCGGCAAAGAACATTCAACAGCGTTGTTTACGGAATTCGCTGCGAAGCATCGGGCATCGATTCGGCTCGTACCCGGTGCTGGCGAATTCATCCGTCGTATCGAAGCGCTCAATTTTGCCGTCGTATATATCACCAATCGTCCGGAATCACTGCGCGAAGCGACGATCGAAACGCTGACCCAATGGGGAGTCAACGTTCGAGGATTAAAGTCGTCGGACAGCGTGCGATTGCTCATGAAGCAAAATGACTCGAATAAGACTTCGCGGCGCAACTTGGTTCGCGAACAATACACAATCGTGGCGCTGGTCGGAGATCAATTGACCGATTTCACCGACGAATTCGCCTACGAGAAAGACGCCTCGCCGGAATCACTGTGCGCAGCCGTGCGGGAATATTCGAAGATGTGGGGAAAAAAGTGGTTTATTTTGCCGAACCCTGTCTATGGCGATTGGCAACTGATCTTGAAAGGCGAGCCGGCAGGCCACCTGCGTCGTGTCGATAAGTCGTAAAATGCAGCGGTGGCAACCTTCCACGGCGCTGAGTTGTTCCTCGTAGAATCGGATGGGAGTAGTCGTCACTCCAGCAGTCAAGGGAGCAAATCTCGGGTAAACAGCATCACTACGAATGTTCGAAGCACGGTGGCATCATCGGATGGCTGCATGGTAGGATGTGCAAGATCCTACTCTCGCCCCTACACGGTTGACTTTGGAATTCCCATGAGTTCTCCCTTATTCAATCTTACCGGACGCGTAGCGCTCGTAACCGGCGGTAGCAAAGGTCTCGGCAAAGCGATGGCCCGCGGCTTTGCCGAAGCCGGTGCCGACGTGGTCATTTCCAGCCGCCATGAGGACGAGTTGCGAACCGCCGCGGCAGAAGTTCGCCAGGGCCTCGACACAGGCGTTGCCACGATTGTTGCCGACATGACCAAGCGAGACGACGTTCGTAAATTGGCCGACAGTGCGACGCACGCTTTCGGCAAGATCGACATCCTCGTCAATAACGCCGGCAGCAACACGCCGCAACCGCTGGATGCCATTCAAGACAAAGATTGGGACGAAATTCTCGAATTGAATCTCACGAGTTGCATGGCGCTTGCACGCTACTTGGTTCCTGGCATGAAGGGCCGCCGCTGGGGACGAATTATTTACATGTCGTCGATTATGGGGCTATCGTCGCATCTGGGCCGTGGAGCTTATTCGGCCACCAAGAGCGCCGTCATTGGATTGTGTCGGGCGTCAGCGCTGGAATTGGGTGAATTCGGCATTACGGTGAATTGTATAGCTCCTGGGCCAATTCTCACCGATTTGCCGTCGCGATTGCTCAGCGATGAAATTCGCAACGCCGTGGCGGCACGGACGGCGATCGGACGCTGGGGCGACCCGCGTGAACTCGCCGGCCCGGCGGTCTTCTTGGCCAGCGAGGCGGGGAATTATGTGACCGGGTCGGTGGTCGTCGTCGATGGCGGTATTCTCGCGCGGGTCTTTTGAGACCAAGACTCATCCGAATCGTAATTTGACATTCCGACAACGGCAACAGTCATCGACGCGCCCTGAAGCTGTGACTAATATCCAAAATGCGCCGCTGCGTGCAGTTTGGCTTGTTCAGGAATCGCCAATCCCGTGATTCGGTCGGCGTGGAAGTAGTGATCGCGCGTTAGATGTTCGAAGAAAGTCATCCCTTCGACATCGGCTTCAGGAACATCGATGGTCTTTAGCCAAATGCGCAGCTCCGGAGCGCGTAAGCTGCGCAGCCATCGGCTCGGCGGCCGGCCATGGCGCGCTCGGCGTGCAGGGCTGGGCTGGCCGGCGTCCCTCTCGGGTGTCGTCGTAGCGCCTTCCACCGCAGATTGCGGAGCATTGGCTCGCATTTCCTCGGGAACCAGGCTGTCGTCGAGATAGCCCGTTGCTCCGGCATATCGCTCGCCAGTCTGCTTGTTGATGGGAGTGGTGATTCCAGTGACCCGCCACTTGCCCCGGATCTGATTCTCGCGTTCGAACCATCTCCAATTGCGATTTTCGTTGGTCGCCCAATGTTCTGCCGACTCGATGATTTCGCTCTGCGACGGCGACGCTTCCATGAACGATTTTGGCTCGGTGGCATTCAACGTCGCCGCCGCCAGTCGATCCAGCCCGTCGGCATGCAGCCTCTCAGCCAAATGAAAGAGGCTGAAACTGAACCAAAACGCGAATTGTCGGCGATTCATTGGATGAACTTTCGATGGAACAAGCGAATGGTTTGGGTCTGGGAAATTATAGGTTGCAGATCGCCCAAGAATTTTTCTCTGGCGATAACCTTGTGTCTCATGACGCATCACGGCATAAATTAAGATGCACAATATGGAATTCGTGGAGTTGTTGAGATTCTGTGAATTACCCTGTCGAGCGGCGCGAATGGCTTGCAACTCAATTGGATGCCGTGGTACACGGCCTCGATTCGACTGGCGTATAGGTGGCAACACGGATTGGTCAGTTTTGCACTGCGTACTGCGCAGAGATTGGATCGTCGTTAGAAAGCAAATCACATGGCATTGATACACGATCCAAAATGGGAACACTTTCGGCAGCAGATGGCGATCGTCGATCGATTCGCCTACTTTGAACATGCCGCCATGTCGCCCTTGCCGAGACCGACGCGCGAGGCAATTGGTCGCTGGTTGGCGGAGGCCGCCGAAGAAGCTGCGCCGGCTTGGGGGCGATGGGAGCGTCGGCTGCAGGAAGTACGAGCAACCGCCGCCCGTATGATGAGGGCCGCGATGGATGAAATCGCGCTCATTCACAGCACGACCGAGGGGGTCGCGATGGTTGCCGAAGGCTTCATGTGGCGCGCAGGAGACAATGTTGTCATCCCGGCCGATGAGTTTCCCGCGAACCAATATCCATGGATGCATCTGGCTGCTCGCGGCATTGAAACGCGCCGCGTGGAATCGCCGACTGGGATGGTCGATTTGAACCGTCTGGAAGACGCTTGCGATCAGCGGACACGATTGGTGGCGTTGAGCTGGGTTGGATATCTAAGTGGATGGCGCACCGATTTGGCGGCCGCCGCCGAGATGGCTCATCGACATGGTGCCTTGCTATTTGTCGATGCGATCCAGGGTCTAGGAGTGTTTCCTGTCGATGTCGAGCAAACGAAGGTCGATTTTCTCGCCGCCGGCGGCCAAAAATGGCAAATGGGTCCGGAAGCTGCCGGACTGCTCTACATCCGCGGCGAGCATCTCGAGAAACTACGGCCGCTGGTCGTCGGTTCCAACAGCATGGTTCACAACCGAGATTATTCGCGCATTGAAATTCAATTAAAACCGTCGGCCGCGCGGCACGAAGGCGGGGCTGCAAATTCGGTCGGATTTATTGGATTGGGAGCCAGCCTTGATTTGCTGACGAGCCTCGGTTTCGATGCCATCGGACATCGCGTACTGGAAATTACCGACGAATGCTGTCGCCGTCTGGCCACCCTCGGTGCTGAGATTTTCAGCCGGCGCGACCAGCCGGAACATAGTTCGGGAATTGTCTCGTTCACCCTGCCAGGCTGCGATCTTAAGGTGCTTCATCGCACTTGTAAGGAGCAAAAAGTTGCGGTTTCGCAGCGAGTCGGCTATCTTCGGATTAGCCCGCATGCGTACAACAATAACGAGGACATTGATGCGTTGATTGGCGCCATTGAAACTGGCAAGAAAGTTCGCTAACGATCCGCGAGTGTCTCAGTCGGTGGCATGCCGCCAAGAGTCATCCACGAGTGCCTCATTTTCTGAACCCTGAACCCTGAACCCAAGCCTCGAAACCATTCCATGTCGCGCGTCGCCGTCTATACCGGTTCCTTCGACCCAATTACGCTCGGTCATTTGAATGTGATCGAGCGTGCCAGCCGGTTGGTCGATCGGCTGATTGTCGGCATCGGCATTAACGTTGAAAAGCAGTCGTGGTTCACGCCGGAAGAGCGCGTCAACTTGGTCGAACGGGCAACGCGGCATCTTGTCAATATCGAAGTCAAGCAGTTCAGCGGGTTGGCAGTGCATTTCGTCCGCGAGTGCGGAGCTCGCGTAATGCTCCGCGGAGTGCGATCGCTGACCGATATCGAAGCCGAGTTTACGATGACGCTGGCCAACCGAAAGCTGGACCCCAGCATTGAAACAGTCTTTCTCATGGCTGACGATCAATTCTCACACGTTTCCAGCTCGCTGCTGAAACAGATTACGCCGCTGGCCGGTGATGAAGAATTAGCCCGATTCGTCCCCAAGGAGCTCGTGTCGGAATTACGAAAGAAGTGTCCGCCAAATTGACGCGGACATCCTGTACGATCAATGCAGGCCAGCTCGATTGGAGCGATTCTGCCGCCAAACCGCCTGCGGGTCGTTCGACAACTTACGATCTGCAAAGAATCGAGGTATAATTCAGCGTTTGGGTCGATCCTACCGCTTGCGGTCAATCACACTCGAACCTGTTATCTGCTATGCCGCGCACGATGCTAGAAAAAATCTGGGATGCCCACGTGGTGCATGCCGAGCCTGGAAAGCAAACGCTGCTTTATATCGACCTGCATTTGGTGCATGAAGTGACCAGCCCGCAGGCATTCGAGGGATTGCGACTGACTGGGCGAAAAGTGCGACGGCCGGAATTGACGGTAGCTACTCCCGATCATAATGTGCCAACGACCGACCGGAGGCTGCCGATTGCCGATCCGATCTCGAAGCAGCAGATCGACACACTACGAAACAATTGCCAGGAATTCGGCGTGCGACTGTATGACCTTGGCAATCCACAGCAGGGGATCGTCCATGTGATCGGGCCGGAGCTGGGTCTCACTCAGCCTGGAATGACGATTGTCTGCGGCGATAGCCATACGGCGACGCACGGGGCGTTTGGAGCGCTGGCGTTCGGCATCGGCACGAGTGAAGTCGAGCATGTCTTGGCCACGCAAACGCTGCCGCAATCGAAGCCGAAGACATTTGAGATGCGCGTCGATGGGATGCTTAGCCGTGGCGTGACGGCAAAGGACGTCATTCTGTATTTAATCGGTCAGATCGGCACCGACGGCGGGACCGGTTATGTCATCGAATACACCGGGCCGGTGATGCGCGGGTTCTCGATGGAAGAGCGAATGACGGTCTGTAATATGTCGATCGAGGCCGGCGCGCGGGCTGGAATGATTGCGCCGGACGAGACGACATTTGAATACATCAAAGGCCGTGAATTTGCGCCGAAGGGGAAAGACTTCGACGCGGCCGTGGAGCGCTGGAAGCAACTGCCGAGCGATGTGGGAGCGAAGTTCGATCGCGTGGAAATTTACCGAGCGGCAGAGATTGCTCCTCAAATTACCTGGGGTACTAACCCCGGCCAAGTTGTACCGGTGGTTAGCGGTGTGCCGGATCCTAAACAGTATTCGACGGATGAAGAACGTAAGACGGCGGCGAGGTCGCTGGAATACATGGGGCTCGAAGCTGGCAAGCCGATGCAATCGCTCAACCTTGATAAAGTCTTCATCGGCTCTTGCACCAACAGTCGTATCGAAGACTTGCGAGCCGCCGCCGCCGTGGTGCGTGGCTATCGCGTGGCTAATACGCTGCACGCGATGGTTGTCCCCGGCAGTGGACAAGTGAAAGCACAAGCCGAACGTGAAGGTCTCGATCGAATTTTCAAAGAGGCCGGTTTCGACTGGCGCGAAGCAGGCTGCAGCATGTGCCTAGGGATGAATCCCGATATTCTCACGCCAGGCCAACGCTGCGCGAGCACTAGCAACCGCAATTTCGAAGGCCGCCAAGGCAAAGGGGGCCGGACGCATTTGGTTTCGCCGGCAATGGCCGCGGCGGCGGCGATTGCGGGACATTTTGTGGATATTCGGGAGTGGGAGTATAAGGCGTGACGGCAGATTCTTCGGAGAAGTGACTGATGGAGACAGCGACCATGGGCCGCGTTCTGGTGGAATCGACGATCGTAAACCTGAAAGTCCTTCATCCCGTGCATGGTGGAGGGCACGTCATCGAGATGAAATGATGGTGCCAGTCGATCTTGTGATTTATCCGCATCGTGAAGAACTTTCCGCTCGCGATGCTTGGCAGCAAGCCATTACGACAAATGGAATTGATAAGTGCATTGATCGTGAGAATACAACGAGTCATTTTGGTTCTTTGACGGGCAGGTCTTAAACAAATTAAGTGCGAAAAATGGAGCAAGCGATAAGAACGCGGTCATCCTTCGCTGAGCGGCGATGTTCTGGAAGTGGCGCGCCCTGTCCAGACGCTCGTCCCACCTGATTCGCACGCGGCTACAAATTCAACGCGCGGACATCCCCAGCAATTATTCGTCATGCAACCCTTCACCAAACACACCGGCCTAGTCGCTCCCATGGATCGGGCCAATATCGATACCGACCAGATCATCCCCAAGCAGTTTCTCAAACGGATCGAGCGCACCGGATTCGGGCAATTCTTGTTTTTTGACTGGCGATTTAAGGACGACGGTTCCGACAACCCTCAGTTCGAACTGAATCGACCGCAGTACCGCGAGGCAAGCGTGCTGCTGGCCAGAAAGAATTTCGGCTGCGGGTCGAGCCGCGAGCACGCTCCTTGGGCACTCGACGATTACGGTTTCCGCGTGATGATCGCGCCAAGCTTCGCCGACATTTTTTACAACAACTGCTTTAAGAACGGTATGTTGCCGATCGTACTTTCCGAGGCGGCTGTCGAGGATATTTTCCAACGGGCGGCGCAGCATCCTGGGTACCATTTGACGGCCGATTTGGAAGCATGCAAAGTGACCGACGAATACGGCCTCTCGCTGTCGTTTGACGTCGAACCGTTCCGGCGGCATTGCCTGCTGAATGGCTTAGACGACATCGACCTGACGTTGCAACACGCCGAGAAGATCTCTGCATATGAAAAGACACGCGGCATGACGGCCGCCTGAATCGCAAACGATCGCCAGGCGGCAGGGGCAAAGAAATGCCAGGATTTTCGCTGCTCGTTTGCAACTAGCGTCTGATTTGAGGATGGCTCTATGAATCACAGAATTCCAGTCGTTGTTTGGATGCTGATGGCATCGCTCACCTGTGCCGCGGAGCGAACCGAAAGCGACAAGCCCAATATTACCGCTGAAACGGTTTACTCTGGTCTCGATTGGCCCTGCGGCGTCGCGGTTCAGTCGACAACCGGCAGCGTCGTCGTCTCTGAGAGCCGCGCCGGGCAAATCGTACGCTTTCCATCGAATCAATTCGATCAGCCCAAGCCTGTGGTGACCGGTTTTCCTCGAGCAACGGCTGGTATCGGTCTGATGAAAGACGCTGGACCGATGGGATTGGCGTTCTTCAACCAAAATCTGATCGTGATCGGCGGGAGCGAACGAAAAGATGGCAACGATGAGATTCGCATTTACGAACTTTCGGCCGATACATCCAAAGAGCCGTTGAATTTCGCAAATGCGAAACGGACGCTGCGACGTACTTGGGCGAGCGAGGCCGCGTCGGACGTCGGCATCAATCTGTGGGGGCTAGCGATGTCTCCTTCGGCGCTGTGGGTGACCGCGCAAGGCGAGCACGATATCGACGCCCTGCTGAAAGCCAGCATCGGCGGCAACCTGCTGGAAGACTTGTCGCCGTTTTTTCGCACGAAAGAAGCAACTCGGTTCGATCGGCCCATGGGCCTTGCCATCCGCAACTCGCGCGAATTTTTAACCGTTAGCTTTGCCGGCAAGTTCGATGCGCCCGGAGACAGCGTACTCGCCTTCTTCCATCTGCGCGGCCGGAGCCTGCTGATGGCGCTTCCGACAAAGTTGCACGATTTGGTCGGCCTGGCATACAGTCCAAAAAGCGATCGGTTATATGCCGTCGATGTGGCGTGGAATTCGCCAGCCGACGGAGCCCTGTACCGACTCGATTCGGCAATCGTCGATGGTCGCGTCGGAGTCAAAGCAGTGAAAATGGCGGCGTTCGATCGTCCGACAGCGCTGGCATTTGCGCCGGACAACACGCTGTATGTGACGGTGCTGGGCGCGGAAAGAAAGGTCGATCAAGACGAAGCGAAAACAGGTTCGCTCGTCAAAATCACGGGCGATTTATAGCACTGGCACTCACCTTGGACCGACGTGGAACGCCGGAAGTGCAACCCCTCGAACGACGGCGCTGAGTTTCGCGAAAACCATGCGGTCCGCTGGAATCCTCAATTATGGTCGAATCCCGACGCAGCCAAATCGAAACAATGCTCGCGGCCGAACCGGCCGATCAGTTTCTGCGCTATAGTCTGGCGATGGAGTTCGACAAAGCGGGCGAACACGAGCGAAGTTTAGCAGGGCTTAGTGATCTGCAGCGCGATGCGGTCCCCTATGTGCCGGCGTTCTTTATGGCGGCCCAGCAGTTGGCAAGGCTCGATCGAATCGCCGATGCACGAGAAACGTTGCGGCGCGGCATTGAAGAAGCCCGCATGCAAGGCAACGCTCATGCTGCTAGCGAGATGAGCGAGTTCTTAGCGTCGCTGGGGAATGCAGAGGGATCATGAATGACGAATGATGCTCCTACGACCAAATACCAATCACCATTTGCTGTATAAAATGCGACAATGATATTTTATTCGACATTCGATATTTGTCATTCCACCTCTAGTTGTTGCCTTAAGAACATCACGGACGCAGCCCGCAGGTAGTCGCGGTTATCGCGTTTTTGGAAGCCGTGGCCTTCATTCGCGGCATACACCGTCCATACCGTGCCTCCCTGCGACTTCACTTTCTCGACAATTTGTTCTGCTTCGAACAGCGGTACGCGCGGATCGTTTCGGCCGTGAGCGACCATCAATGCCGCGTGAATTTTGTCGGCGTTGGCCAATGGGCTGATCCGTTCGAAAACGGCCTTCATGGGTGGATTTCGCTCATCGCCGTATTCCGCCCGCCGCAAATCGCGCCGATAGGGCGCTGTGCGTTCAAGGAATGTCAGGAAATTCGCGATGCCGACGATGTCGATGCCGGCTTTGATCCGCTGGCCGAAATGTGTCAACGACG
This sequence comes from Pirellulales bacterium, assembly GCA_020851115.1. Taxonomy (GTDB): domain Bacteria; phylum Planctomycetota; class Planctomycetia; order Pirellulales; family JADZDJ01; genus JADZDJ01. The sequence goes on along the minus strand of JADZDJ010000268.1, from coordinate 11,881 downwards.
CCAGCACCATGTAGCCGCCATAGCTGCCTCCTTCAACCGCGACGCGGCTCGCGTCGAGATCGGGCTGCTTGGCAATCCAATCCAAGAGTGCGCCGATGTCTTTGACGGAATCTTCGCGTTTCTCGGCGTTGTCGAGCCTCAAAAAGGTCTTTCCGTATCCTTGCGAGCCGCGAACGTTGGGGCAGACAACGGCAATGCCCAGTTCGATCGCGTAGAACTGAATGTTTGGCGAAAAGACAGGAAGGTATTGGCTCTCGGGACCGCCGTGAATGTGCAGCAACACCGCCGCTGGCCGTTGGCGAGTATCTGCCGGCGGGCGATAAATCCAGGCGGGAATCATGCGACCATCAAACGATGGAAATTCGATTGCCTCGGCGGCGACAAACTTCGCAGGGTCCAAGCCACCCACTTCGCTATAGGTCCAGCGCGTCGCCCTTCCGGTGGCGATATCGAGGGAATAGGCGTCAGGCGGGGCATTCGACTTGGCCAATGTGAATCCAAGTTGTTGTCCATCGGGCGAGAACTTCAGGCTGCCAATCACTCCTTCTGGCGTTGGCAGCTTTTCCCGCTGGCCGCCTCGTATCAAATAAACGGATGACACGCCGTCGGCGTTGACGACAAAGGCCACGTTGCCGCGATCGTGGTCGACATCGATATCGGTTACATCCCATGGAATATCCGCGGAGAGCCAAATGTAGTCGCCGGAGGCCAAATCGATCTTCGCTAGCTCGGTGAATTCGCTGTGGGCGTCGGTCGCCAAGTAAACCGCTGCGCCATCGGAGGAAAACGTCAATTGCTCGAATGCAATCGGCCCGGTAGAGGAATTCTTCGGCCACTCGATCGGAGTTTTCTTCCTCGTCGCGACATCGAATACAACCGGGTAAGATTCATTTTGTGAGACGTATCGCGCGATCAGCAGCCGCGAGCCATCGGGGGACCAATTCGACGGGATCCACGTTTCGTTTTCGACCTTGAGGATCATTTCCTGGCCGGTCGCACGAGCGGTGCTCGATATATATAAATCCATATCGCGGCCGTTGCGTCGGTTGCTGGCAAACGCAAAGTGCTTGCCGTCGCGAGTGATCGGGCCGACAAGGTTACGCGACTTGCCATCCGTCAGTGAAGTGTGCGTGAATTGCTTCGGATCGAGCGCAACGATTTGGTCGTTCTCGCTGCCTCCTTCGCTGTATGACAACAAGATCGATCCGTCGTTGCTTTGGGGAATAAATCGCCCCGTGACCGGCTCGCGGTAAAACGTCACTTGATCGCGCCGCCCGCCAGGCTCGTCAACGCGGTGCAATTGCGGCGAATTTCCGAATTGCGTGCGTACGAGCATGCCGCGTCCATCGGGAGACCAATCTTCGAACTGCGCTGAACGAATATCGTCGTACTGCGACAGTCGCGCGGCAAGTTCGTCGGGAATCGGCGACACACCGGTGGTTTCAATCGCGGCGGGGCGGCGCGGATCTTCTTCAGCACAAACCAATGAACTGCCAAGACCCAATAGCAAGGCAATGCATAATCTTGCAATCTGCAAACGTGGAGACATGACCGTATTTCAAGGTTTCTAGAGAAACGTCCACTAAATCCGCGTCAGCCGCGGTTTCGAGGGATTACACTCAGACTGGCCAATCACCGCTTCTCGTTCACTTCGTACTTCACTCTGCCGCCGACAATGACTGTTTCGGCCCGGCCGCGAAGATGCCAACCGGCGAACGGCGTGTTAACGCTCTTCGAGCGGAACTTGGAGGAATCGACGACGTAGCGTACCTCTGGGTCGATGATCGTGACATCCGCATCGGCTCCGAGAGCAAGCGTGCCCTTGGGAATGCCAAGAATTCTAGCCGGGTTGATCGTCATTTTGGCAATGGCCGCTGGCCAATCGAGAATGCCCGGCTCGATCAGCTTTGTCACCACCAAACCCAGGCAAGTCTCCAGCCCGACGATGCCGAATGGCGCCTGATCGAGTTCCCGCATCTTCTTCTCGGCGGCGTGCGGTGCATGATCGGTGCAAATTGCGTCGATCGTGCCGTCGACCAAACCAGCGATGCAAGTTTCCACGTCTCTTCGGCTGCGCAGCGGCGGGCTCATTTTGAAGTTGGAGTCAAACGACCGCAGGCATTCATCCGTCAGCGTGAAGTGATGCGGACAGATTTCGGTGGTCACGCGAATGCCGCGTGCTTTGGCCCGGCGGACCAGTTCGACGCTGCCGCCGCTCGAGATGTGCATGACGTGAATCCGTCCGCCAGTGGTCATGGAAAGCGAAAGATCGCGAGCGACCATCACATCTTCCGCCGCGGACGGCATCCCTGCCAGGCCGAGAATCAGAGAGGTCAAGCCCTCGTGCATTACGCCGCCGCGTGTCAACTCTCGCACTTCTTCGTGATTCAGAATCGGCTTGTCGAACATCTGGGCGTATTCGAACGCCCGCCGCATCAATTCTGGATCGTACACCGGTGCTCCGTCGTCGCTGAACCCGACGGCTCCGGCCTGCACCAATTGGCCGAGTTCCGCCAATTCCTTGCCTTCACGATTCTTGCTGACGCAGGCAATCACATAGACGTTACACTGGTCGGCGCGCGCGGCTTGATGCTGAATGAACTCGACGCTGGCCTGCGAGTCGATCGGCGGATCGGTGTTCGGCATGCAGGCGATCGACGTGAATCCGCCCGCCAAGGCCGCCGCCGCGCCGGTGGCAATCGTCTCATCTTCCTCGCGCCCCGGTTCGCGCAGATGGACGTGCATGTCGATCAGCCCCGGTGAGACGATCTTGCCCGCTGCGTCGATGATGCGGTCTTGCCCATTCGGCGAAGCATCGTAGCCGGCAATCTTGCCATCGCGAATCAGCAGATTGCTGACGCGATCGATGCCTTGGCTCGGGTCGATGACGCGACCGTTTTGAATCAAAAGCGTAGGCATGGATTTTCAACTTGGGAAAAGGGAATAGGGAATGATGAGTATATGGCTAGAGTTCTTATTCCCCATTCCTCATTCCACATTCCGCATTGGACCCGCAGACAAGCCACAGCACCGCCATTCTGACCGCGAGCCCATTGGTAACTTGATTGAGAATCAACGAATGCGTTCCATCGGCTACATCGGTGGTCACCTCGACGCCACGATTGATCGGGCCGGGGGCGAGAATCAAAATGTCGCGTTTTGCCCGCGTCAGCCGCTCTCGATTCATCGCGTAAAGCAGAGCGTACTCGCGCACCGACGGAAACGGCCGCGTGGTTTGGCGTTCAAATTGAATGCGGAGCAAATTCAACACGTCGCAGCGCGGCAGGATCTCGTCGAGATTGTGCGAAACTTCGACGCCAAGTTGCTCCCAGAGAGGCGAAACGAGCGTCGCTGGCCCACAGACGATGACATGGGCGCCAAGTTTTTGCAGACCCCAGATGTTGCTGCGGGCCGTGCGGCTGTGGGCGATATCGCCGACAAGCGCCACCGTCAACCCTTCGATGTGTCCGCGACTCTCACGAATCGTCATCATGTCGAGCAGGCCTTGGGTCGGATGCTCATGCGGGCCATCCCCAGCATTGATTACGCCGCAGTCGAGGTTCTCTGACAGCAATTTGGGCGTTCCCGGCGTGCTGTGGCGAACGCACACCACATCGACGTTCATCGCCTCGATGTTCTTCGCCGTGTCGATAAATGTTTCGCCTTTTGAAAGGCTGCTGCTAGAGGCTGTAAAATCGACAGTGTCGCCTCCGAGCCTGCGCATGGCCAGCGAGAAGCTTGTGCGCGTGCGGGTCGAATTCTCGAAAAACAAATTGGCCAGCGTCTTGCCTTGCAGCACGGGAAGCTTGTGCTTGCAGCCGTCCGTTGCGTCTTTGAACTGTTCGGCGGTATCGAGAATCAGTTTGATTTCCTCAGCCGACAGACTTTCAACATCGAGCAGGTGCCGTCGCGCCCAGGTGGCGGGAATCGTAGAAAATTCGTCGGTGGCGGTACTCATGCGCGCGGCATCCTAGCGAGAAACCAAACAAGGTAATGAAACGAAGGCGATTTCATCGAATGGGCAGCTAGGGAATTCTATCAAGTCGCCGGGAAGATGGGTAGCGGCGGTAAAGTCAGGTCACTTCTCGCGAAATTGACGTGCTATCCGACTTCCGCGATTGATAAAATCAAGGTCAATGATGGCATTCCTTTTCCTCGCAGCTATCGCGCTGACGATCTGGTTGGACATTTTGTTCGTTGTTAGCCCCAACATACCGTGGCGAATGGTCTACCTGATTGATCGCACTGCCTGAGTTTATGTGGTAGTCAATACGACCTTCGAGTAGAAATCCTTTTGGAATCCAAACACAAGAGTTTGCGGATTGCCGATTCTGTATATCTTCAGCGAGCCGATGCAAACTCTCCCTGGCTCGACTCCGCGGGGTGGACGATGATCTTCGCGGATCCTCGAAATGTCATCTAGTTCTTGTTTTCCCGCCACGATCGCGCTCTGTGGCAATGGCGGCTGGGTAATCATTCCAAACCAGGTCCAGAGAAACCTCAATCGCAAATCATCGATCGGCGGACATATAATCCGCAATTTCACGGCACTGGAATTGTCGACAAATCTGTGTTACCGTCGGGAGGTCATCATTCGCTCGCGCACTCAGGATTTGCTGCATTAGGAATTGAAGAGACAATTCTCACGGAGGAACAATTATGGCCACGGTTGAACGTGCATCGGATCGAACGAGGCGAAAGCCGCCGGTCACTTCCGAGATTCTCGATCGCCAGTTGCCGCGCAGCTTGGAGGCCGAAAAATCCGTTCTGGGCAGCATTTTGCATTTGCCGATGGTCTGCGACGATGTGGCGCTGGCATTGCGGCCCGATGACTTTTATGACGAGGCCAACCGCATCATCTATGAGCACTTGCTGGCGCTGCAGAACATGTCGCGCAAGCCCGACGTTACCTTGCTCGTCGAGCGGTTGCGAACGTCAGGGCAATTCGAGGCGATTGGGGGCGCGGGCTACCTGGCCGAAGTCGCTAGCAGCGTTGAAACGGCCGCTAACGCGGTCTTTTACGCCCGCATTGTCCGCGATAAAGCACTTTTGCGTGGCTTGATTCATACCAGCACCGAAGTGCTGCGCGACGCCTACGAGGATGGCAGCGATCCGCGCGAGCAACTCAACCGCGCTGAGCAGAAAATCTTTGCAATCCTTAGCGAGGGGCAAACGAGCAGCATTGTCAACGCGCAAGATCTCATTCACGAAGCAATGCTGCGGATCGAGATGCGCGAAAAAGGGGAGCACAAAGTCGCGGGCGTCGATACCGGCTTCTCTTCGCTCGATGAACTCACGGGTGGCCTGCACGACGGCGAGTTGATTATCATCGCCGCTCGTCCCAGCATGGGTAAAACCGCCTTCGCGCTGAATATCGCCGAGTATGCTGCTTCGAAATTGGGCGTGGCGTCGCTCGTGGTCAGCCTGGAAATGTCGTCGATTGAATTGGCCGATCGACTCTTATGTTCTACGGCGCGCGTTGACTCGCACCGATTGCGAAGCGGCCGCGCCACGGTGGAAGAACGGAAAAAGCTGATTGAGGCGGCTGGGTTACTCAGCCAATCGCCGCTGTTCATCGACGACAGCCCCAGCCGCACCATCTTGGAAATCTCCGCGGTAGCCAGGCGACTCAAGCGGACGCACAAGCTGGGACTGGTGGTCATCGACTATTTGCAGTTGATTGAGCCAGACAACCCGAAAGACAGCCGACAGGAACAGGTCGCTCGGATTGCGCGTCGGCTCAAAGGGATGGCCCGCGAACTCCATGTGCCGGTCGTTTGTCTTGCGCAGCTCAATCGGCAAGCCGAGCAAACTCGCGATAATCTACCGCGACTGAGCCATTTGCGCGAGTCGGGGGCGATCGAGCAAGACGCCGACGTTGTGATGTTCGTCCACCGCGAAGAATACTATTTGTCGGCTGACGAGCGCGAGGAAGAGCGCAAGAATGGCAACCCTCGCGGCCTGATCGGCCAGGCGCAAATTATTATCTCTAAACAGCGCAACGGCCCGACCGGCGAAGCGAAACTGTTTTGGAAGCACGAATTCACCCGGTTTGAGGAACTGGCCCAACGGCCGTATGATGAATTTGAGCAATTTGGCTCAGATTTCTAAACCAATCGTCCGTTGTCAGTGGTCCGTAGGTTGGACCATTGCAAATGAAGACCGACAATCGACCACCGGCAAACCATGCGCGTCTTATCTGGCATTCAACCGACTGGCCGATTTCACTGGGGCAATTACTTCGGGGCGATTCGACAATACATCGACTTGCAGAACGAAGAAGCGGCGTATTATTTCATCGCCAATCTGCACGCGCTCACGTCGGTGCGTAACGCCGAAACGCTTCGTCAACTCACGTTGGACGCGGCAATCGATCTGCTTGCTCTGGGACTTAATCCCGACAAGGCAGTGCTCTTCGTCCAGTCCGACGTTCCTGAGGTTAGCGAGTTGTGCTGGCTATTGATTTCCGGCACGCCAATGGGGTTGCTCGAACGCTGCCACGCATACAAAGACAAAATCGCCAAAGGCTTGGCGGCCGACGCGGGGCTGTTCAACTATCCCGTGCTGATGGCGGCCGACATCTTGGCGTATGACTCGGATACGGTGCCGGTTGGAGCGGACCAAATTCAGCATATCGAAGTCTGCCGCGACATTGCTGCCAGTTTCAATCATCACTTCGGCGAGACATTTATGATGCCGAAGGCAAAGGTGCTCGATAGTTCGGCCAAGGTTCCCGGAACCGACGGTGAAAAGATGTCGAAGAGCTACCACAATACGCTGGAACTATTCGAGGATGCCAAGGCACAAAGAAAAAAGATTATGCGCATTGCCACCGATTCGCGGCCAATGGATCAGCCGAAAGAGCCGGAAAACGACCACTTATTTCAACTTTATTCGTTGGTGGCCACGGCTGACGAACGCAATCAGATGGCCGCGATGTATCGCCGCGGCGGGTTTGGCTACGGCGAGGTGAAGAAGGCGGTCGCCGACGCCGCCGATCGGTTTTTCGCCGAGCCGCGCGCGCGGCGAGCCGATTTGGCTGCCAATCCTGATCGCATTCACGAGATCTTGAATGATGGTGCAGGCCGCGCCCGCAAGAAGGCTGGCGAAGTGCTCGAACGGGCGAAGCAGGCGTGTGGGCTGAAGCGATGAATGATGAATAATGTACCGGCGCTCGCGCGACGCGAGCAATTATTGACCGAGACGAAGATTTCTACGCATGTCGTGGGGGCGATCGTCGCGGTGCTGGCTGCTGTTGCTGTCGCTCGTATCGCTGTTTGGCTGCAATCGGCGGGCTTCTCGACAGTTGTAATTTTCCCATTGCTCGTGGGCGGCGCTCTGGGAGCGACGATTGGATTTGCCGCGACGCAGTTTGGCAAAACGAGCCGCGGGCTGGCGTTGAGTGGGGCGTTGTTGGCTGGCGGTGTCTGTGCCGCAGCCGAGCATGGATTTTTCTATCTCGACTATCGTCGCGGATTCGAAGCGAAGCTGCAAAACGATCCCACAGCACAACTTGCAGCGACTGCAAACCCGCGATTCATCGCGCCGCAATCGTTCTCGAAGTTCATGGCAACGTCCGCTCCAGACCAATGGCCCTTGTGGACCATGGATGCGTTGGCCATGATCGGATCTGCCGGCGCCGCCGCATGGCTCGCGTTTGCCAACGCGCATTTGCCGACCGCCCGCGCCAGCATCGATCCGAAAACGCCTGCCCCCTAAGCCTCAAACCTTAACCTTCGTTCGTATGTCCATCTTCGGCATTGGCACCGATATAGTTGAATGCTTGCGGATCGCGCAGATGATCGAGCGTCACGGCGAGTTGTTCATCGGGCGCGTTTATACGCAGCACGAAATCGAATATTGCCAGAGCCGCAAGCTCGCCACGCAGCATTTCGCTGGGCGTTGGGCGGCCAAAGAAGCCGTGCTCAAAGCTCTCGGCACCGGTTGGCGTCGCGGCATCAGTTGGCGCGACGTGGAGATTCGCAATGAGCGATCGGGCACTCCCGTCGTCACTCTCTACGGCGGTGCTCGAGATTTCATAGAGCAGCAGGGCATTTCGCAAGTGCTGATTAGTATTTCTCACTGCCGCAGTCACGCGACGGCGCATGCCATTGCGTTAGCTCAAGAAAAAAGCGGCGAAGCGGCAAAGAGCTAGGCCGTGGATCGCCGTGTCGCTGGGCGGCGACAACGTGTAATCGCGAGCGAATCCCGCGGTTACGTCATCGGCACTGTCGTCGCCCGTTGACGGATCGGGGCGATACCATCAATTCCGCCCAAGAGCGATCGTGATCCAATGTGGAAGGCGATGGTGTATCCGGCATTTGTATTTAGTCCCACAGTGCCATGGGTTGAAACTTGCCAACGTCGAACACGCCGCAGGGGCCGAGTTTAAGTTCCGGAATCACGAGCAGCGCCATGAACGAGAGGGTCATGTAGGGGGCGCTGAGTTGCGAGCCGAGCGCTTTCGCCAGCTTGTCGATGCGGGCGTATTCCTGGCCGACGTGATGGCCTTCGCGATCGGACATCAAACCCGCGATGGGCAGCGGCAGAACAGTTTCGGTCTTTTCGCCGTTTACTTTGCCAACGGCGCTAATGCCGCCTCGACAATCAATGAGCAGATTGATCGCTTGGGCAATCGATTCGTCCTCGACACCAACCGCGAGCAAATTGTGCGAATCGTGCGAGACTGTCGAGGCGATCGCGCCATTGGTCAGGCCGAAGTTCTTGATAAACCCAATCGCCGGTGGGCTGTCGTTGTAGCGATCCACCAGCACGATTTTGAGGATGTCGTTGGCAACGTCGGAAACGACCAAGCCGTTCTCGATTTTTGGAAAGGCCCGCAGTTGGCCGGTCACGATTTGGCCGTCGATGGCTTCGATGACGCGGAGCTTCGGAGAATGGGGAGTGGAGAATGGGGGATGGGGAATGGCGAACTCTTCGGCGCTGAGCTTGGAGGTCTTGAATTGATTCACCATCGGCGGCGCAACATGCTTCAGCAGCGTGCGGCCTCGTTCGGCGACGACTTGGCCATTGATGACCGTTCGCAGCACAGGAAATTGCTCTAGGTTTCCGACCTCAATAAAATCCGCGGCATCGCCAGGTCGCAGCAGACCGACATCGAGTCCATAATGGAGCACCGGATTGACGCAAGCAGCCCGCAGCACGGCGAACAGCGGTTGGCCGTGGGCGACCGCCCGCACGACAAGCTGGTTGATGTGACCGACCACCAGATCGTCCGGATGTTTATCGTCGCTGCAAAGCATCGTCATCTCAGGAAACTCGCCCAGTAGCGGATAAAGTGCCGCAAAGTTCTTCGCCGCCGAGCCTTCGCGGATAAGGCACTTGATTCCCAAGCCGATCTTCTCGCGCGCTTCACGGTAGGTAAAACTTTCATGGTCGGTCGTTATTCCCGCCGCGGCATACTTTCTTAGTCCTTCGCCACACAGGCCCGGAGCATGGCCATCGACAGGCTTTGTTCGTTCGTGCGCCGCGCGGATCTTGGCCATCACTTCCGGATCGCATTGTAGCACGCCGGGGAAGTTCATCATTTCAGTGAGATATTTGATTTCGGGGTCATCCAGCAGCTTGGCGACTTCCGCCGCATCGAGCACTGCCCCCGACTTGTCGAACGCACACGCGGGGACACAACTTGATGCGCCGAAATGAAACTTCACCGGCGAAAGCTTGGCGTTGTCGATCATATACCAAATGCCGCGCGTCCCCAGCACGTTAGCGATTTCGTGCGGATCGCTGATCGTCGCGACCGTGCCATGCACCACCGCCAGTCGCGCAAATTCGGTCGGCACGAGCATCGAACTTTCGATGTGAATGTGCGCATCGACGAAGCCGGGCAGAATCAACGACTCCGGAGCCGAAGCCGATTCTTCGATCCGCGAAATTCGGCCGCCGACGAGATGTACCGTGCCGGGGAAGATTTTTTGGTTGAAGATATCGACGAGCTGGCCGGAGACAGTTGTAATGGTTGGGCCGTGAGAATTCATGAGTAGTTCGTTGGTTGAAATGAGGTTTGATTCGCGCCGTGGCGCGTATCATGGAAGCGGCTCGCCGCTCGTCTCGAATTGCGCAGCGCGAAGCAGATGGTCGATCGCACCGTCAAAGTTGGTCGCGTCGTTATTGAGGTTTCAGGCCATCTTGCGCGCCCCTCCAGGCTGACCGATTCGTGATCCACATCAACCGTGCCGTCAACCAGCGCAAGGCTGCCCGTCGTCGGAGAGTGCCACCGCCGCGACCCGTCTTCACGCGACCGTTGACGGCCGGCACGCGTTGCGCTTACTGTCCAATCTTACAAATGATACCTAACTTGCGTTTTGGTCGGGCCATTTGACGTTTCCTGGATTTGTACTCGACTTGCTTCCCCACCTCGCACCGTACTATTCACCTTGATATTGCGGTGGAGACTTGCCCACTCGCCGAATGACGCGCGGGTAGGTAACCGTGGGAATCGCCTGCTCGATCCGTTCCACTCGAATCTGATGATACCAATCGTCGCCGAAGTCGAACCAGTAGCCGAAAACGCGATCTGGCTTTAAGTCCAAATCGTCGAGCATGACCTTGCTGGCATTTCCAATGCCTTTCTTCCTGGACGGTGGATCGGGAGTTCGGTAGTTTGGCCCAGCGGGATCAAACGGACGTTTGCCGAATTGAAACTCGTAGAGGTGTTCATCCCAGCGGTCATAAGCCTTGAAGATCGCGCGATGCAGCTCTTCGAGCGTCTGGTCGCCGCGGATTTCAATCGCGCGGCTGATCTCCTTGTTGGCAAATTTCTTGCTCACCGGCCCGCCGGCTAGGTAAACCGAAACGACGTACAAGTTGGCCAGAGGCGCCGGGGCGACTTTGATTGGATGCCACGTCGCTTTGCTGCGAAGAGTCGCCTTCTGTTTGCGATCTTTCCACGGCGGGATTTCATCCTCGGGAACCAGCACCTGAATCGCGCGGGCATGGCCTGGCTGGCGAAGAATCAATCCTTTCTTCTCCAGCAGCTTCACCATTTGATTGACCGACGGCGGCGAGACGCACATCGCGGTGGCGATCTCGGATTCCGCAGGAGGATAGCCATGCAGATTCGTGTATGCGTGGATAAACGACAAATAATGTCCCTGAGTTGATGTGAAGTCAGCCATGACACTGTTCTATTTCCATCGCGATAAAGTGAATTCGGATGCGGGCCGATTGTCCAGCTTCTGGCCGATTTGCAATCTCCACCTGGAGGCATCGGCAGTTTGACGACGAACGAAACAACATACTAAAAAACTCTGCGCCGATTGCACAGATAAAAAAGGCAAATTCTCCGAATCCGCCAAGGATTTCAGGCCGATCATGGCTCGTATTCTTGTCCTGCCTCAGTTGAACCTGGATTTTTCCGTTGCTGGCGCTCAAGACAATCGCCGTCTCGCCTTGATTCCGAGTTCGGCATCAAAGCGATCGACCTCCGTGGCACGCCGCCACAGCCAACACGGCAGAATGCCTTTCAAGCTCGCTTACGCCATTCGGGGAGAATACTAGTTCACGCGGAACGAAATCAGAGTGCTGAATTGGGGCGAAAATAGCACCTGGTGAGTTCTGAAAAGGGAGTCAAGCGGGCCTCTTGACATCACTGTACTAATGTTCTATAATACCGCCAAGCCCCAAGCCGGGCTTGGCCGCCGCGGGCGGCCCGAAGTTTGGCAATTCAATTCCCGCTCCCACGCCGCGGCAAGTGCCTTCGGCGGCCGGCTCGGCAACGCCATCGTGGCCCCCTTGGCGGCGGCCGGCTGTTCGCTGAGATGCACGCTCAGCTCGGCCCCCAGCATTCGCTCGAGGGCCGATTTCATCACCGTCTGCATCACGCCGTTCAACTCGACAATCGTCGTCGCCTTGCCAG